>CAYGMB010000042.1:0-1625 GCA_964350765.1 uncultured Flavobacteriaceae bacterium | reverse complement strand
GCTTTCTCTGACGCTATGATATTTGCTATGGTTTTCCCAAATATGATTGGTCTTTACTTCTTATTCCCTGTTGTTAAAAAACAATTAAGAAGATACCTAGATGCTATAAAACTTAAGAATAAAGCTATCAAGTAAAATATATATTCGATAAATATGAAATCCCACTTTACATTTTCAAAAAATGAACGAAGTG
This sequence comes from uncultured Flavobacteriaceae bacterium, assembly GCA_964350765.1. GTDB lineage: Bacteria > Bacteroidota > Bacteroidia > Flavobacteriales > Flavobacteriaceae > CAYGMB01. Next base: position 1,432 of record CAYGMB010000042.1, on the reverse strand, counting down.
GGATTTTTTTATTAGTAGCTATTATATTGGGATTTTTGAGTGTTTACTTTTTTGTAGACTTTTCCTCTGAAAAAATAATAGATACAAGTTCTAATGAGATTGTAAAAATTCAAAAAGAGATAGACTCATTAAAATTATCTACTTCTGTAAATTCCACACCAAAAATTTATCCATTTAACCCAAATTTTATTACTGAATACAAGGCATATACTCTAGGGCTATCGGTTAAACAATTTGATAAATTAAAAGACTATAGAGAACAAGATAAATGGATTAATTCAATATCAGATTTTAAAAAAGTTACGGGAGTTTCAGATTCATTACTTACTATAATTTCGCCCTACTTCAAATTTCCAGATTGGGTTACGAATCCTAAGCCAAAGAAGTCCAACACTAACTATACAAACAGTATGGTTGAAAAACCATATTCAGAAAAAATAGATTTAAATAAGGCAACTAAAGAAGAGCTGCAAAAAGTAAGTGGAATTGGAGAAGCTTTAAGCGATAGAATAATAAATTACAGAAATAAACTAGGTGGTTTTTCTGATGATATTCAACTTACCAACGTGTATGGTCTGGAGCCCTCTGTAATAAAAAAGACCACCAATTTATTTACAGTAAAAACCCCCAAGATAATTGATAAAATAAACATCAATACTGCTTCTGCTTCAGATATTGCAACTATCCCGGGTGTGTCATTTGAGTTAGCTAAAGAAATTTGGGAGTTTAGGAGACTTAGGGAACAAATAAAATCACTTTATGAATTAGAGAAAATAGACAAACTTTCTGCTGTAAAATTACAGTTAATTCAGTTATATTTGTATGTTGAATAATTTGTAGATTTTCTTCTACAAATCCTAAATTAAAAACCCCTTATGGAACAAATGTATTTTACAGAAGAGCACGATTTTTTTAGAAAAAGTTTTCAAGATTTTCTTCAAAAAGAAGTAGTTCCTCATATAGAAAAATGGGAAGAAACAGGTCATATTGAGCGTTTTATTTGGGAAAAGATGGGCGAGATGGGATATTTTGGTATTAATTATCCTGAAGAGTATGGTGGGATGGATTTAGATCTTTTTTATACTGTTATTTTTCTTGAAGAATTACAAAAAATAAGTAGCGGTGGTTTTGCTGCAGCTATGTGGGCACATGCCTACCTTGCTATGACGCATTTAAATAAAGAAGGAAATCATGAACAGAAACAAAAATACTTGGCACCTAGCATAACCGGAAAAATGATAGGTTGTTTGTGTATTACAGAACCTTTTGGAGGAAGTGATGTTGGAGGTATGAGAACTACTGCAGTTAAAAAAGGCGATACTTATATTATAAATGGATCTAAAACATTTATTACAAATGGAGTGTATAGTGATTATTTAATTGTTGCTGCAAAAACAAATCCAGAGTTAGGTAATAAAGGGATTAGTATCTT
>CAYGMB010000041.1:9409-11259 GCA_964350765.1 uncultured Flavobacteriaceae bacterium | reverse complement strand
TTTTCTGAAGTTGAGGCGCTTCAGTAATACAATAATTTACATAATGATTGTCAAAAAGATGTGGTAATCTTAGTTGATAATTTGTGAGTCCGATGGTGAAAAAAATACCATATACTGCAATTGTAAAAAAAATAGAGGGTTGTAATTTTTTATTGGAGATATAGCCAGTAACACTAAGAAAAATAATAGCTGTTATTAGTAAAACTATTAATTGTGTAAAGGAAAGGTTAGTAAAATAACCTACTACTATACCCAGAGTAAGTGCAATCGAAAAGTGTAGTATTACATGATTTAAAAACTTCATCTTTAGATATTGGGGATACCTAAGATGGAGAGTACGGTGTTACAATGTACTAAATTTTAGATAATACGACGTATTTCAACAAAAGCGTTGTTCCAGTACTTTTCATTTAAAGAAGAAATTATAACTCCTCTAGAGGTGGTTGCATGAATAAACCTAACCCCGTTTTTAGTTTCAATAACAAGCCCTACATGGTTTATAACTTTTCGGTTTTTATTGGTTTGGAAAAACACTAAATCTCCCTTTGTGGCATCTCTAAGTGTAACTTGCTTTCCTTTTTTTGCCATATCCCTAGAAACTCTAGGTAATAGTACATTTTGTTCCTTAAAGGCAGTATACACAAGTCCACTACAATCCATCCCTTTACTTGTGGTACCACCAAATTTATATCGAGTGCCCTCAAAAGTCTTGGCATGGGTTATAATATTTTCTAGCGTACCTCTATTAGATGATTTGGTGATTTTTGTGGTTGCAGGATATTTTTTGGTTACTACTTTTTTCTTACTTCCACAGGAAGCCAAGAGAAGTCCAAGAAAGAGAAGTAGTAGTATTTTTTTCATTTTAGAAAATTAGTAAATTTCATTAGACTGATAAAAGTTTCTATTCTTTATTTATTGAGTTATATATTAACTCGGCAGTTTTATCGCTCGCACCTTTACCTCCTAATTTTTGTTCTAACTCATAGTAGTCTAAAAACAAAGTAGCTCTATTGTATTCGTCTAGGATTTTGGTAAGCTCTTCTTTTAGTTTTTTACTCGTAAAATCTGTTTGTATTAATTCGGTCACAACTTCTTTATCTAGAATAAGGTTTACAAGTGAAATATATTTTAAGTTAATCACTCTTTTGGCAATTTCGTAAGAGATTCTACTTCCTTTATAACAAACTACCTGCGGAACTTTAAAGAGTGCGGTCTCTAAAGTTGCTGTTCCAGAAGTGACCAAAGCAGCATTAGAAATACTTAAAAGATCATAAGTTTTATTTGCAATTAGGCGTATGTTCTTGTTCTGTAAAAATGGTTGGTAAAAAGAGTCTTCTTGACTTGGAGCCCCTGCAATTACAAATTGATAGTCTTTAAAATCTGTAGTTACAGAAAGCATCACTTCTAGCATTTTTTTAATTTCCTGCTTTCTACTTCCTGGTAGTAATGCAATGATGGGACGATCATCAAGATTATATTCCTTTTTAAAAGCAGTAGGATTCACTTGTGGTCTATTGGCAATGGCATCAATAAGTGGATGACCTACAAAGTGTACTGGAAAGTTGTGTTTTTTCTCGTAAAACTCTTTTTCAAAAGGAAGTATTACATAAAGCTGGTCAACATCTCTTTTTATATCTTTAATACGACCTTCTTTCCAAGCCCAAATTTGTGGTGAAATGTAATAGTGATTTTTATACTTTTTTTTCTTTGCCCATTTTGCAATCCTAAGATTAAATCCAGGATAATCTATATAAATAATAACATCTGGGTTAAAAGTTTCGATATCTTTTTTACAAAAAGAGATGTTTTTAAGTATAGTAAATAGATTAAGTGCTACTTCAATAAAGCCC
>CAYGMB010000041.1:0-9399 GCA_964350765.1 uncultured Flavobacteriaceae bacterium | reverse complement strand
GCCCATAAAAGCTAAATCCTTGTAATGCTTTACAAGCGTACCGCCTGCTTCTTCCATTAAATCACCTCCCCAACATCTAAATGTTGCCTTGTCATCTTGCTTACGCAAACTTTTTATGAGATTGGCACCATGCAAATCTCCAGAAGCTTCTCCAGCAATGATGTAATATCTCATATCAGAAAAAATAAATTAAATAGGTGATTATTGCTGCTAAAAAAGTTGCTAGTAATACTCCACGAGCTCTATACTCTCTGTTTCTCTTTAAGAAACCAAAAAAAGCTGCCAAGTTAGGAAGTGCTCCAAGACTAATAATCATCCATAAATTGTTAGACTCGAGATACATAGTAAAGGTACTCTCAAAACCTGTTTTTTTTATAGTTGCAATTATAAATACAGTAAGTACGATTCCTACTAAATTACAGATTAAGCCAACCAAAAATCCTATACCAATCTCTTTTTTCATTTTAAAAATCCCAAGAATTTATAGTGCGTATAGCATGATGTGCTGTTAAGTCAAATTGAACAGGAACTACAGATACGTATCCATTTTTTAGAGCCCACTCATCTGTATCCTCACCCTTATCTTCATTTATAAACTCTCCAGTAAGCCAATAGTAGTCCTTTCCAAGAGGATTAGTGCGTTTGTCAAAAGTTTCTACCCAATGTGCATCTGCTTGCCTACAAACTTTAACGCCTTTTATTTCACTTTCTTTTAATTTAGGGAAGTTAACGTTTAATACCACTCCTTTTGGAAGCCCCTTTTCTAAACACTCTAAAGCCATTTTTTTTATAAACTTTTTACACGGTGTAAAGTCTGCGTCCAAAGAATAATCTAATAATGAAAATCCAATAGAAGGAATCCCAATAGTACCAGCTTCAACTGCAGCACTCATTGTACCGCTGTAAATTACGTTAATAGATGAGTTGCTTCCATGATTAATACCACTAACACACAAATCTGGTTTACGTTTTAAAATTTCGTTTACAGCAAGCTTTACACAATCTACGGGTGTACCACTACAACTGTACTCTTTTTGGGGCTCGTCTTCGTGTACTTTTACAGAGTTACAATATAGTGTGTCATTTATAGTAATGGCATGACCCATTGCACTCTGTGGTGCATCTGGTGCTACTACACACACATCTCCAATAGTATTCATTACTTCAATTAAAGTTCTAATTCCAGGAGCAGTAATTCCGTCGTCGTTTGTAACTAAAATTAATGGCTTTTTCTTACTCATTTACTTGTAACATTTACACAAAAATACAGTTATTTACTTAGGAAATAGCCACAATAAACATCAACAAATAGTCTTATTTTGTATTTTACAATTCTAGATTTTGCTTAAAGCCTGTCGTTTAACAAAAAATTAGTACCCAAAAGTCCTATTGGCATGGTTTTTTATATAATTTAGAAGACTGAAAAAAAATAAGAAGAGATATGCGTATTATGATAAAGAATTTAAAATTTTTATTTCTTGCTGTTTTTATTGCAGCAACATCTTGTAGTTTCACTACAAAAGAATTTAACGACCCCGATAAAGATAAAACTCTTATAGACTTAATATCCTATGTCATAAAAAAGGGACATTACAACCCTGCTGATATGGATGATGCTTTTTCTGAAGGAGTTTATACAGATTTTATTGATGCATTAGATCCTTTAAAGCGATACTTTTTAGCTTCAGATATAGAGGAGTTTAGTCAATATAAAACTCAGATAGACGACCAACTTAAAAACAAAGAGCTTACCTTTTTTAATCTGGTGTACAATCGTTTTTCAGAAAGGCAAGAAGAAATTAAAGTACTCTATAAAAATGTGTTAGAAACACCATTTGATTTTTCTGAAAATGAAAAAATTAATGTGGATTATGATACTATGGATTATGTAAAGAGCAAAAAAGAATTAAAAGAGCGATGGAGACAGCAATTAAAGTTTTCTACGATTTCTTCATTATATGATATAACAGAAGATGAGAAAACAAAAGCTGAAACTGAAAGTAACTATAAAAAGAAGACTGATAAAGAGTTAGAGGAAAAAGCTAGAGATCAAATAAGAAACTCATTAAAAGAGTATTTTGACCTTACTGAAGATTTAGAGCGTAAAGACTATTTCGCTATATACTTAACTACTATTGTAGAGGAGTTTGATCCACATACCAACTATTTTGCACCACCAGATAGAGACCGTTTTGATTTACGTATGTCAGGTAAGTTAGAGGGAATTGGAGCAAGACTTCAAAAAAAGAATGATTATATAAACATTGTTGAAGTAATTAGCGGTGGTCCAGCTTGGAGAGGTGAGCATGTAGAAGTAGGTGACGCGATATTAAAAGTAAAGCAAGAAGACGAGGAAGAAGCAGTTAGTGTAGTCGGAATGCGTATAGACGATGCTGTTAAGCTTATTAAAGGGCCTAAAGGGACTAAAGTAACCCTAACAATCAAAAGAGTAGATGGAGCCATAGAAGAGGAAACCATTACTCGTGATGTAGTCGAACTAGAGGAAACCTATGCAAAGTCTGCTGTGATTGGAAAAGAAGGTAAGAACTTTGGTTTAATTAACCTACCACAGTTCTATTTTGATATGGATAACTACAAAGAAAGAAATGCAGCAAGCGACATCCGTAAAGAAATTGAGCGCTTAAAAGAAGAAGGAATGGAAGGGCTAGTATTAGACCTTAGAGATAATGGAGGAGGATCTTTAAAAGCAGCAATAGATTTAGGAGGTCTTTTTGTTAAAAACGGGCCAATGGTTCAAGTCGCTACTACAGGGAATAAAAGTGAAGTGTTGAAAGATACCAATAATGATGTTGTTTGGGATGGTCCTCTTGTAATTTTGGTAAATGAGCTTTCTGCTTCTGCATCAGAAATTTTGGCTGCTGCAATGCAAGATTACAAACGTGCTATTATAATAGGTAGTAAGCAAACTTATGGGAAAGGTACCGTACAAAATCTTGTGGATCTCAACCAATGGATGCGTCAAAATAATATGGGTGATATGGGAGCTTTAAAACTAACAACTCAAAAGTTTTATCGTATTAATGGTGGTTCAACTCAATTAGAAGGTGTTAAAAGTGATGTGGTAATGCCAGATCGTTACAGTTTTATTGATGTAGGTGAGCGTGACTATGACAATCCCTTACCATATGATAAAATTGCTCCTGCTAATTACAAAGTATGGGACGGTTATACAGATTTTGAGGAAACCATAGAGAAAAGTAGAGAACGAATTGCAAAAAGCGAGCAATTAGCATTAATTGAAGAAAATGCTAGGTACATCAAGTCTCGTAGAGATGATCTTGAAGTGGACTTAAATTTTGAAGGATATAAAGCTGAAATTGAAAAACGTAAAAAAGAGTCCGAAAAATTTGAAGCTATTGGTAAATATGATAACAAAATGGATTTCCGTTCTCTACCAAATGAAATTGAAATGATGCGACAAGATACTACACTTAGAGAAAAGCGTAAAAGATGGCATAAAAATCTAGCAAAAGATGTGTATGTAGAAGAAGCTATTAATGTGCTTCAGGACTTAAAACTTAATAATATAAGAACCGGAAAAGTAGCAGATATTAAAAATTAACGCTCTTTTTTCATTTAGAAGGTATGCTTAGTTTTATGTATTTTTAGCATGTGAAAAAAGCAACCTCATTAACTAAAATTGCGCTCCAAAAGTTCAAAAAAAACTTTTGGGGCGTTTTTAGTTTAGTTTTTTTATCACTCTGTGTGCTTGTGGCTATTTTTGCGTATGCGATAGCTCCAGACAATTCTAGGAATGCAAACCAGATGCATCTCTCTATTCATTCTAAGTCGCCTGGTTTCACAACTCAAGTTCTCACGATACCTTCAACTGTAGATGAAGAAGAGGGTATTATTTCTTTTTTCTTTGGAAAAAAGACAACTTCCTCCGAAATTCCTATTTCAAATTACATACTTTCAGAAAATGGAATAACAATAAAAGAATACACTGGAGATAATACTTCAGGCCTTGAAAAAGAATACAAACTAGCTTACTTTCCTAAGGCAAAGAAAATAGATGAGATTCCACATTACTATCTTTCAGATAAAAAATTTCTATTAGGTACAGATAAATACGGACGCGATCTATTAAGTAGGATGCTTGTAGGAATTCGAATTTCGCTTGCTATAGGTTTTGTTGCTGTAGTAATTTCTTTGCTTATTGGGATTGCAATGGGAGCATTGGCTGGGTATTATGGAGGCAAAGTAGACACCATAATCATGTGGATTATTAATGTAACATGGTCTATCCCGACATTGTTACTTGTAATTGCAATCACACTTGCACTTGGTAAGGGTTTTTGGCAAGTTTTTATAGCCGTAGGACTTACTATGTGGGTAGAGGTTGCTAGGATAGTAAGAGGTCAAGTTATGGGTGTAAAACAAATGCAATATGTAACAGCAGCTCGTGCTTTAGGTTTTAAAGATTTTAGAATTATTACAAAGCATATCTTGCCTAATATTATGGCGCCAGTTATCATAATTAGTGCAGCTAACTTTGCTAGTGCTATTCTAATTGAAAGTGGATTGAGCTTTTTGGGTATTGGGGCACAACCCCCTATGCCTAGTTGGGGAGGTATTATTAAAGATCATTACGCTTATATAATTCTTGGAAAACCCTATCTAGCTATTATTCCTGGGTTGGCGATTATGAGTTTAGTAACAGCATTTATGTTAATAGGAAATGCATTACGAGATGCATTAGATGTAAAAACATAAATTATGAGAAAATATATATACCCTATACTAACTGTTGTTGTAATTGTAGGTCTGTATTATGCAGAACAGTATGTAAATAAAGAAACAGAGGCCTATCCAGATACTTCAAATGAAAAAATGAAGACCAGCTCTGAAGAGTTTACAGGAAACTGGTTGCCAACATCAACAACTGGAGTCATAGTACAACACAAGTATTTTACGCTTTCTTATGTTGAAGAGCACGAACAAGCAGAGTGGGTGGCATATCCTTTACTAAAATCACATTTGTCTTCTAACGAGTTTAAGAGACCGTACTTTGTAGAAGATAGAAGTGTAAGGACAAAATCTGCAGATTGGCGTAGCTACAAAAATTCTGGGTATGATAGAGGGCATTTATGCCCAGCAGGAGATAGACGATTTTCAAAAGAGGCTTACCATGAAACCTTTTTAACAAGTAACATAAGTCCACAAAACAATGATTTTAACGCAGGAGTATGGAATAAGTTAGAACAACAAGCTCGTTATTGGGCTAAAAAATATAATGGTGTTTATGTAGTAACTGGTCCAATTTTAAAACAAGGGCTTCCCACAATTGGGTTAGAAAGAGTAAGCATACCAGAAGCATATTACAAGATTATTGTAGATAATAACAACAATAAGCCTAAAGCGCTTGCTTTTATAATTCCTAATAAAGAAACAGGCAAGTCTTTTTATGAATATGTAACTACCATAGATAAAGTTGAAGAACGTACAGGGATTGATTTCTTTTCTGAAATGAATAATGAAACAGAAAGACAATTAGAAGCTAGTTATAATGTAAAGGATTGGGGAAGAAATAACTAAAAGGGCTTATTTGAATTTGTCTAGGTATAATAATAATTAGAAGCATCCAGCCTCACAAAAATAAATAGTAAAATAGTAAATCCCCATAAACCAGACCCTCCATAGCTAAAGAAGGGTAGGGGAATCCCAACTGTAGGAAACAAACCAGTTACCATTCCAATATTAACAAAAACATGAAGAAACAAAATGGCGGCAACACTATATCCATATACTCTAGAAAATTGATTTTTTTGTCGCTCAGCCAATACCAAAACCCTAACAATTAACCCTATAAAAAGGGCTACCACAATAAGACTCCCTACAAAACCCCATTCTTCTCCTACGGTACTAAATATATAATCTGTATGTTGTTCTGGAACAAAATTTCCTTTTGTTTGTGTACCTTGAGTCCATCCTTTACCTGTCCATCCACCACTACCAATAGCTATTTCACTTTGATTGGTGTTATAACCAATTCCTTTAGTGTCAGTCTCTTTTCCTAAAACAATATTAAACCTATCTCTGTGCCTTTGTTCAAACACATTTTCAAAAATGTAATTTACAGAAAATGAAAAACCAATGGCTACTATAGCAATTAAACTATACTTAAAAATAGAAGGTCTCTTCTTTCGATTTTTTAAAAATAAAAGTAGGGCAATTACCAAAACTCCAAAGGCTATCCAATACACTCCAAAGAGTAATGTGTTTACAAATAATGCAGCAGCAAAAAAGCCAATTAACAAGTATAAAAAGTGAAGTCCTTCTCTGTACAACGGAAATAATAAAGATCCAAATACTAATGCACTTCCAGGGTCTGGTTGCGGGATTATAAATAATGCAGGTAATAGTATAATTACAAATGCTCTTAATTGGTGTTTAAATTCTGACATATTAGTTTGTAGGTCACTACAATATTTGGCGAGAGCTAATGCAGTTGCAGCTTTTGCAAATTCGCTAGGCTGTAAACTAAAGCTACCAAGTCCATACCATGAAGTAGCACCAGAAATTGTTTTTCCAAATGGAAATAACAGGAGTAATGATAATAATGCTACAATGTAAATAATACTAGAAAAGCGTTCATAAAACTTGTCTTCTATTGCAAGAATAAAAATAATTAGGGGTATGCTTAATCCTATAAATACAAGCTGTTTTGTGTATACTTGAGTAAAATCAAAAAAAGATGTTGTTTCTTCTGGTAAGGAAGCAGAGTAAATATTTACCCACCCAATACAAACCAATGCAAGAAAAAGAAGTATAGTAACCCAATCAAAACGAGCGGACTTTTTTAACTCTGTCATCTTATTTAATTGGCTTTGTTGAAGGTTCTGTTTCTAATAAAAACTTAGCACTTATTTGCTTTCCATCGTTAATAGGAAACGGTGTGCCTAATAGTGGTTTTTCATACTCATTTTCAAGACTTCCGTTAAGTACATAGTTTTCAAGATCTTTTCGGGTAATTTCTCCTTTTATATGCTTTTCAATTAATAAACTAGCTATTTTTCCAGCCCATCGTGCACCCCAATATCCATTTTCAACAAAAACAGCAATAGCAATCTTAGGGTTGTCTTTAGGGGCAAAAGCTATAAAGGTGGAGTGATCTGTAAGCTGTACTCTTTTACCATCTATTTTTGTGTAATTTTCTGCTGTACCAGTTTTACCACAAATTTCAATATCTGGTACTCGTAAGCTATTTCCGGTTCCACCAGGGATAGTGTACACACCGTACAAACCATCGATAACAGTATTAAAATGCTCTGGGTCTATAGTAGTTTTAATTTTTTGGGTATAGATAGAGGGTATTGTGTCTACCCCATCAATATTTTTAATAATATGAGGTTTATAATACCAACCTTTGTTAGCAATAGCCGCAGTAAAATTTGCCATTTGCATTGGAGTTAACGCCAATTCTCCTTGCCCAATAGCATTTGAAATGGTGGCTGTAGCATACCATTTTCGTTCTGGATAACCATATATTGCATTATACGTTTTAGCACTTGGTATTTTACCAGGACGACCACTAGGTAAATCATATCCCATAAAATCACCAAGACCAAAGCTCATAAGGTGTTTTCTCCAATTGTTAATGCCCTCTTGTGGAGAAGGATATTTTTCGATAGCTCTCCTATAAATTGTACAGAAATATGCATTACAAGAGTTCGCTATACCTCCTACCATAGCCAAGGGACTGCGATGATGGTGACATCCCATTTTTCTACCCCGTGAACCATAATAATATCCTCCTCTACAAGAAACTTTCTCATCAATGTCTATAACATCTTCTTGTAACCCAATAAGGGCAGTTAAAGCTTTAAATGGAGAACCCGGAGGGTATTCACCTTGTAAACCACGGTCAAATAATGGTTTTGCTATACTATCATAATACAGTTTAGTATAATTTTTAGAACGTTCTCTACCTACTAGCAGTTTTGGATCGTAATAAGGAGCTGTTACTAGTGCTAGAATTTCTCCAGTTGCTGGGTCAATAGCAACAATCCCACCTCTTTTATTTACAAATAGTTCTTCTCCATATTTTTGAAGCTCAGCATCTATTGTTAGGGTAATATCTTTTCCTCGTTTAGGAAGTGTGTCAAAAATACCTTCTTTATAAGGGCCTAAAATTCTATTAAATCTGTCTTTTTGAAATCTTTTAATGCCTTTTCTTCCTCGTAGAATATCTTCATATTGTTGTTCAATGCCCTGTGCTCCAATTAATTCGCCCATTTGGTAATCTGGGTTCTTCTTAATAATGCGCTCGTTTACTTCACGAATGTAACCTAGTACATTGGCCGAATGACTTACTTGATAATCTCTTAAAGTTCTTTTTTGAATGTAAAAGCCTGTGTACTTATACATTTTTTCAGATAAATACGCATACTCCTCTTTTGTGAGCTGAGGTAATAGAACTGAAGGTAATCTTGGAGACCATTTTTTTGCTTTATCAAGTTTGGTCTCAAATTGCTCTTTTGTTATTTTTAAAAGAGAACAAAACTCTAAAGTATCAAGTTCTTTTACTTCTCGAGGAATAACCATGACGTCATAAGAAGGCTGGTTAGAAACTAGTAATGTTCCATTTCTGTCAAAAATATGACCACGTTGTGGATAGTCGTATTCTACTTTAATGGCATTATTTTCTGATAGTTTTTCGAAAGAATCATCCAGAATTTGTAAATAAAATAACCTTCCGGCAAAAACAAAACCAGTTATTAAAACCAAAATAAGGAGTAAAAATTTTCTCATTAACAATACCCAACTAAAGTAATTTTTTAATTAGAATCACTTCGCCCAAAAAGCATTAAAATACATGTGATTAATAGTATACTAAATATACTTGAAAATAACGTAGATTTTAGGATTAAGATTATATTTTGAATGCTAAAAATTTCTAAAGAAAATAAAATAAGATGATGTATTAATACTAATAACGTAATATATCGCAATCGCTCATTTAAAGGGGCTTTGTATAGTTTTATATTATTGTGCTCGTAGCTTACTCCAAAAGAGAATCTTAGTGCAATAGGACGAAAAAATGCAATAGTAACAGAGGCAGCAGCATGAATGCCTCCAGAGTCACAAAACATATCTATAGTAAGCCCAAGTAAAAAAGCTAATAATAGAAGTAAACTTTTATTACCTGCAAAAGGGAATAATAATATAAAGATGATATAAATATAGGGGTTTATATACCCTAAAAAATTAATATGATTTAGGATGAGTACTTGAAGAAGCACAAAAACCACAAAACGAAACGAATTTGTTACTACAAAGTTATTCTGAAACATCGCTATGGTTTTCTAGTGCTTTAATTACTTTAGCATCTTTGTTAGTAACAATATACACGTGCTTTAAACTAGTCATGTCATT
>CAYGMB010000040.1:6599-11296 GCA_964350765.1 uncultured Flavobacteriaceae bacterium | reverse complement strand
GTAGAGGCATTTAATTTGCTAGCAAGGTCATTCGTAAAGCTATGCTTAAAACTCACAACTTCGTTATCGTTTATTACAACGGTAGCAGCAGTACCTGCTACTTTAATGCCATTATAGGTTTGCTGTAAATAAGCAACGTCATAGTCTTTGTTGGTCACTTTAGTATGGCTAGTGATGCCAAAGTTCTGCACATCGGCAGGTTCAAGATTATGCCTAGAGGCATTTTGTGTTAGGTAATTATCAATAATTCCTTGGAAATCCTGAGAGATTCCTTGAAATGAAATTAATAAAATAACCACCAAGATCGAAGGAGAGTAATTGTTTCGTTTCATTTTTTAATGGGTTAGTTTAATTAATAATTCTTTAGGTTTGCTGCCATCAACAAAACCTTTGAATAGTATTTAATTTTGAAAAGGGATAGATTGGGGAAAGGTTAATTCAAAATCAAAAAAACGATACGCGGGCTATGTTTTTGATAGCGAATTATTTACGACGAAATTAATTTTATGGTTTTAAGTTTACGTAAACTTAACATATGTTTAACGCAAAGGCGACTCCTAAAATGATGAAATTTACAGTCCTAAATGGCAACTTCTAAGTCTACATCTTTGGGCACCCAACCCATTAGTGAACTCCTTGTAAAACAAGCAGTTCCGGCTTCTATTGGGATATTGGTGATGTCTCTCAACATGATAGTGGATACCATTTTTGTGGGCCGTTGGATTGGACCATTGGCAATCTCAGCCATTACTGTTGTTATACCTGTTACTTTTTTTATTGCTGCCATAGGGCTAGCAGTTGGAATTGGAGGAAGCTCGGTTTTGTCCAGAGCCTTAGGTTCTGGAGACAATGATAAAGCATTGCGTGTTTTTGGAAATCAGATTACACTTACATTTTTAACTTCAGGAATATTAGCGGTCTTGGGTCTTATATTTCAAGACTTTCTTATTGAATTTTTCGGAGCTGACGAGTCCTTTAAAGACTTAGCACTTACTTACTATCGTATTGTATTGTACGGAATTGTAATGCTCGCTATGTGTATGATGGGGAATAATGTAATACGTGCAGAAGGAAAACCAAAGTTTGCTATGTATGCTATGCTACTTCCTGCAATTGGGAACATTTTTATGGATTACATTCTTATCTATGTTTTTGATTTTGGAATGGAAGGAGCTGCGTGGGCAACATTTACAAGCTATGCAATTTATTTTCTGGTTTTTTGTTGCAAAAAGCGAGTTAAGATTAGTTGCAGAATGCTTTAAATTAAAGAAAAAGATAGTTAATGAAATTAGCGCATTAAGTTTTGTAACACTTGCAAGACAAGGCACTATTGCAGTTCTTACTATTTTATTAAACAATATTTTAATTAATGTTGGTGATGCAATAGATGTAGCTACTTATGGAATTATTAGTAGAATGCTCATGTTTGCTTTGTTCCCAGTAATTGGAGTAAATCAAGGGTTTTTACCCATTGCTGGCTATAATTACGGAGCAAATAAATTTGAAAGAGTACGCGAATCTATAAACACTTCTATTAAGTACTCAGGCATACTTGCGTTAGGAATTTTTATAGTAATCATGGTTTTTGCCCCCAATTTTGTTTCTATTTTTATTAGTGGAAGAGAAGGACAAGATGCAGAAACCTTAGCCAATAATGCCGAACTTTTAAAACGAACCCCTAATGCCTTACGCTGGGTTTTTGCAGCGACACCAGTTATAGTTATACAGTTAATAGGTGCGTCTTATTTTCAAGCTATTGGGAAAGCAGTCACAGCATTATTATTATCATTAACAAAGCAAGGGTTCTTCTTAATTCCTTTAATTTTAATACTTCCAACATTTTTAGGGGTTTGGGGTGTTTGGATTTCATTCCCTATTGCAGATGTCCTCTCTACAATAGTAACAGGTTATTTCTTGAATAGGGAGGTTAAGAAAATGATAAAGTAGCTTTTATTTAATACTTACAATAAAGTATCTTTATAAAAACTTTTCAATTTAAAGCTATGTCTCGTTTTCAACCCTTATTGTTCCTCGTAACAATCTTAATTTCTTTATCAATACCTTCAGAAACACTTCAAGCACAATCGTATGACGAAAAACTGTACGATGCTTTGGAATATCGACTTCTGGGTCCTTTTAGAGGTGGCCGAAGCGCTGCTGTAACTGGGGTGCCAGGAAAACCCAACCTATATTATTTTGGTGCTACAGGTGGTGGTGTTTGGCAAACTAAAAATGGAGGTAGAACGTGGGAAAACATTAGCGATGGTTTTTTTGGAGGCTCTATTGGATCTATTGAAGTTGCCGAAAGCGACCCAAATGTGATCTACGTGGGTGGAGGTGAGAAAACAGTACGTGGTAACGTATCCTCAGGATATGGTATTTGGAAATCTGAAGACGCAGGAAAAACATGGAAAGAAGCTGGTTTAAAAAATAGCCGTCATGTTCCAAGAATAGCTATTCACCCAACAGACTATAACACAGTTTATGCTGCTGTGATGGGAAATATTTATAAACCCACACAAGAACGCGGTGTTTATAAAAGTACAGACGGTGGTTCTACTTGGAAACAAGTGTTGTTTGTTAACCAAGATGCAGGTGCTGTAGATTTATTATTAGACCCCAACAACCCAAGAATTTTATATGCTTCAACTTGGAATGTAAGAAGGACTCCGTACAGTTTAAGTAGTGGTGGAGATGGTTCTGCACTTTGGAAAAGTACCGATAGTGGTGAAACATGGGAAGAAATATCAAAAAATAAAGGCTTCCCAACAGACACTTTAGGCATTATTGGTGTAACTGTATCTCCAGCAAATAGTGACCGTGTTTGGGCAATCGTTGAAAATAAAGATAAAGGTGGCGTGTATAGAAGTGATGATGGAGGCAATACTTGGAGTAATATTAATAGCGAGCGTAAACTGCGCCAACGTGCTTGGTATTACACACGTATTTATGCAGACTCTAAAGATGAGGATGTGGTTTATGTATTAAACGTTAGATATCACAAAAGTACAGATGGCGGTAAAACCTATAGTACTTATAATGCTCCACATGGTGACCATCATGATCTATGGATAGCACCTAATGATCCAAATAGAATGATTATAGGTGATGATGGTGGTGCCCAAGTAACATACGATGGAGGTGAAACATGGAGCACCTACCATAATCAACCTACTTCTCAATTTTACAGAGTAACTACAGATAATGCATTTCCATATAGAATTTATGCTGCTCAACAAGATAATTCAACCATTAGAATTCCACATAGAACTGAAGGAAGAAGTATCACAGATGATGATTGGGAATCTACAGCCGGTGGAGAAAGTGCTCATATTGCTGTAACACCAGACAATCCAGAAATAGTCTATGGAGGAAGTTACGATGGTTTCTTAACTCGCTACAATCATGATAAAAATACAGTACGTAGTGTTAGTGTATGGCCAGATAATCCTATGGGTCACGGAGCCGAAGACATGAAATATCGCTTTCAATGGAATTTCCCAATTTTCTTTTCTCCACATAATCCTAAAAAATTATACACAGCTTCAAACCATTTACATGTAACTACTAATGAAGGCGAAAGTTGGAAAACGATTAGCCCAGACTTAACAAGAAATGTTGCTGAAAAGCAAAAATCTTCTGGAGGACCAATTACCCAAGACAATACCTCGGTAGAATACTATTGTACTATTTTCGCTGCAGCAGAAAGCCCTGTAAAAGAAGGTATCCTATGGACAGGAAGTGATGATGGGTTGGTACATATTTCACAAAATGGAGGAGAAACTTGGGAAAATGTAACTCCTAAAGGAATGCCAGAATGGATGATGATTAATAGCGTAGAACCTTCAGTTTTTGATGCAGGAACATGTTACATTGCTGGAACAAAGTATAAAACTGGCGATTTTGCTCCTTATTTGTATAAGACAAATGATTACGGAAAAACCTGGAAAAAAATTACAAATGGAATCCCTGCTGAACATTTTACAAGAGTAGTAAGAGAAGATCCAAAACAAAGAGGGTTGTTATATGCGGGTACTGAAACTGGCATGTATATATCGTTTAATGATGGCGTTAATTGGAAATCTTTTCAGTTAAATTTACCCATTGTTCCAATAACAGATTTAGCTATAAAACAAAACAATTTAATTGTGGCTACTCAAGGTAGAAGTCTTTGGATCATTGACGATTTAACAGTTATTCATCAACTTTATAAAATGAATGACGGTGTTCGTTCCAGCACAGTCGACAACTACCTTTTCAAACCGAAAGATACCTATAGAATGGGAGGTGGCTCAAGAAGTGGGTCCTTAACACAAGGAACTAACCATCCAAGTGGAGTAATGACCTATTTTTATCTAAACAACCCAAAAGACAAAGAAGTAACTCTTTCTTATTTAAATAGTAATAATGATACCATAAAAAGCTTTAGTACCAAGAACAAAAAAGAGGATAAACTAGAGGTTGCGGAAGGGGCTAACTATCATACTTGGGATATGAGAGGAAAAGGTGCCGAACGGTTAAAAGGAATGATTTTGTGGTGGGTAAGTACCAATGCTCCTCAAGCTGTACCAGGTTCGTATAAGGTTGTTTTAAAAGTGGATGATCAAGTACAAGAACAACAATTTAAAATTCTTCCAGATGAAAATGCAGAAACAGATGTTGCAGGAATGCAAAGACAATTTGATTTTATTACCGAT
>CAYGMB010000040.1:0-6589 GCA_964350765.1 uncultured Flavobacteriaceae bacterium | reverse complement strand
GTAAACGAAACAGTCGATAAGGCTCACAAATCCATCAAAAAAATTAGAAATATCAATGCACAATTAAAAGCCTTTAAAAAACAATATAAAGGTAATGAGGATGTAAAAAAACTTGTTGAAAAGGCAGATACGCTGAGTACTCAATTTTCAGAAATAGAAAAAGCGTTGTACCAAACTAAAAATAGAAGTGGTCAAGACCCGCTTAATTTTCCAATTAAGTTAACCAATAAACTAGCACATCTCAATAGTTTGGTTAGTATGGACGATTTCCCGCCTACACAGCAAGATATAATGGTTAAAAACGAATTAAAAGCGGCAATTAATAAAGAGTTGAATGAGTTTGATAGACTGATTACAGAGGAAATTTCCAATTTTAATTCAGAATTTAATACACTTAAGTTAAACTATCTTTTTGTAGAAGAAGAGGAATAAAAAAGACTTCCGTTTACACGGGATAAATATGGAATACAACTATATCAAATCATTACATTTAATCTTTGTTATTACTTGGTTTGCAGGGCTATTTTATATTGTAAGGCTCTTTGTGTATCAAATAGAAGCACAAGCAAAGCAAAGCCCAGCAAAAGAAATTTTGAGCGAACAATATAAAATTATGACAAAACGGTTATGGTATATTATTACTTGGCCATCAATGATTTTAGCTATTGGCTTTGCTATTTGGTTATTAGCGCTTCGTCCATTTTGGATTACCGATGCTTGGATGCAGGTAAAACTTGGGTTTGTAGTTGTACTAATTGCATATCATATTAAGTGTCACCTAATTTTTAAATCTCATCAAAAAGATGTGTACAAGCTTTCTTCAAACTTTATGCGTTTGTTTAATGAAGGTGCTACAATTATTCTTTTTGCGGTTGTTTTTTTAGTGATTTTAAAGAATGCTGTAGATTGGATTTATGGTACTTTAGGCATTATTGTCTTTTCAATTTTACTTATGTTAGGCTATAAAATGTATAAGAGAATAAGAGAGAAGTAATTCAAAACCAAAAATGGTGCAATTATTGTTATCTTACTTCAAAATTTAATTTGGGTGGCATTTTATAAGCGTTCATTACGAAACCGAATTTTTTTCTCGATGATTTTATTAATACTACTGGCTTCAGTATTAATAGCCGTGGTTACTATTTATCAATATCGAGAAGAAGCAGAAGACTACCATAGTGAGCGTTTACAACGTAAAGAGGCAAACATTAGAGAGAATATTGGTTTTGTTATAGAAAACACTACATATCCAGTAGAGACCGAAAACATCCCCCTTATTTTTAAAGATAAAATCTATGAGTTAAAAGCCATCCATAACCTAGAAATGTATTTATACGATCTGGACGGAAAACTCTTAAAATCCTCAAAAGCATCTTTTGTAAGAGATACAACAAAGCAAGAAATTCCTAAGTATGTAATGGATGTATTGCAAAATTCGGTAGAGAAAAATTATGTAGAAGAGTTTGAAGAAGATGGACAACAGTATAAATCATCTTACACGTATATCACAGATAATTATTTTAAACCGCTTGCAATACTAAACCTTCCCTATATTGAAAATGACGATTTCATAAACAAAGAATTAAAAGAAAGTCTTACTAGGCTTGGTATGGCATATCTTTTAATGTTTTTAATAGCAATTGCTCTAGCTTACTTTTTATCAAAATATATTACACGTTCCTTAAATGCAGTTAGTCAAAAAATAACAGATACAAGACTAAACCAGCGTAACAAAAAGATTGATGTAGGAGCTTCTACCGAAGAAATTCAACATCTTGTAAATGCCTATAATGGGATGATAGATGAGCTAGAAAGCAGCGCAGCACAGCTAGCCGCAAGTGAACGTGAGGCCGCATGGAGAGAAATGGCAAAACAAGTGGCACATGAGATTAAAAACCCATTAACCCCAATGCGTTTAACAGTACAAAGTTTTCAGCGAAAATTTGACCCAAAAGACCCTGAGATTCATAAAAAGTTAGAAGAGCATAGCAATACCCTTATTCAACAAATTGATACAATGAGTAGTATTGCATCGGCATTTTCTAGTTATGCCCAGATGCCAGCCCAACAAGATGAAACGTTAGATGTGGTAAAAATCACCAAACTTGCGTTAGATATCTTTAATGAGGACTATATTTATTTCTTTTCTGAAGAAAAAGAAATCATCGCAAAATTTGATAGAACTCAATTAATCAGAGTTATTACAAATCTTATTAAGAATAGTATTCAAGCTATAGAGCAACATAATGTGAAGGAACCCAGAATTGAAGTTAAAGTATGTTCTGAAGAAAATTATGTTGCCCTAACTGTTATGGATAATGGTGGTGGCATAAAAGAAGAAAACAGAGACAAAATTTTTGAGCCTAAATTTACTACTAAAAATAGTGGAATGGGACTAGGACTTGCAATGGTTAAGAATATTGTAGAGACCTATCAAGGTAGTATTTCGTTTACTTCAGAAGAGGGAGAAAAAACAGTTTTTAAAGTGTTGTTTCCCAAACAGGTCTAGGATATTTCGTATTTTTGCCTTTCAATTTTTCGTAGAATTAACAAAAAAATAATCGCATGTCTTACACAAATATTTTGTCTAAAATTGATGATGGAATCTGTACAATTACTATTAATAGACCTTCAAAATTAAATGCTTTAAACACAGAAACAATAGCCGAGCTTCATGAAGCTTTTAACGAAGCAGATCTTGACGCAGAGGTTAAAGTGATTTTAATTACTGGAAGTGGAGAAAAAGCATTTGTTGCTGGTGCAGACATAAGTGAATTTGCAGACTTTTCAGTAAGACAAGGTGAAAAATTAGCTGCAAAAGGGCAGGCTCAACTATTTGATTTCGTAGCACACCTGTCAACTCCAGTTATTGCAGCCGTAAATGGTTTTGCATTAGGTGGTGGATTAGAATTGGCAATGGCTGCTCACTTTAGAATAGCAAGCGATAACGCAAAAATGGGATTGCCAGAAGTGTCTTTGGGGGTGATACCTGGGTATGGAGGAACACAACGTTTACCTCAGTTAGTCGGTAAAGGAAGAGCAATGGAGCTAATTATGACGGCTGGGATGATAGACGCAAACCAAGCACTTAACTATGGGTTAGTAAATCACGTAACAACACCAGAAGAATTAATACCACTTGCTGAAAAAATAGCTGGAAAGATAATGCGTAACTCACCTGTAGCAATTGCAGCTGCAATTATTGCAATTAATGCAGGATTTGAAGATGGTGAAAATGGTTTTGAAACGGAGATTAATGAATTTGGTAAGTGTTTTGGTACTGCAGACTTTAAAGAAGGGACCCAAGCATTTTTAGAAAAAAGAAAACCTGAATTTCCAGGACAATAATTTGGAATAAATCCAATTATTATTGGAATTATTCCACCAAACAATTAACTTTGGAGAGCACATGTGTTTTTCAAAGTTTTTTTATGTCTAAAGGTTATATCAAAGGAAGAGGAGCCCAACAAAAAGTCCATAATAGATTTTTTGAGTTGAGCCATGAGCTTCGAGATGACTTTTTAAACTACTGTGAAAACGAAGGAGAGTTGGTGGACAAAAACAAAACTAACTACATTACTGTTTTCCCAAAGAGTTTTGTGAATAAAGTAACCAGTCCCGATATTGGGATGGGCTATTCTGCAAATCCTTATCAAGGCTGCGAGCATGGCTGCGTGTATTGTTACGCACGTAATAGTCATGAATATTGGGGCTATGGAGCAGGGTTAGATTTTGAAAGAAAAATATTAATAAAAAAAGATGCCCCAAAGCTTCTCGAGAAACACATTACAAAAAAATCATGGCAAGGAGATACTATAGTTTTTAGTGGAAATACAGATTGCTACCAGCCTATTGAGCGAAAGTTAGAAATTACAAGAAAGTGTTTAGAGGTAATGCTCAAGTATAAAAACCCAACAGGCATTATTACAAAAAATAGTTTGCTACTTAGAGATTTGGATATTCTAAAAGAAATGGCAAAGCATAACATTGTTTCAATAAACATATCAATAACCTCACTATCTGAAAGTACGCGAAGATTGTTAGAGCCAAGAACAGCTACTATAAAACAACGGTTAAAGGCTGTAAAGCTACTTTCAGAAAATAATATTCCTGTACGAGTTATGATGGCACCAATTATTCCTTCCTTAAACAGCCACGAAATAGTACCATTAGTTAAAAAGGTAGTTGATTTAGGCGCTAGAGATGTAGCCTTTACTGTAGTACGATTAAATGGGCAGATCGCTAAGATTTTTACAGACTGGGCGCGCAAAACAATACCTGATAGAGCTGATAGAATTTTAAACCAGATAGCAGAATGTCATGGGGGTAAATTAAACGATAGTAATTGGGGTAGGCGCATGAAAGGAGAAGGAGTTATTGCAACACAACTACACGATACCATGAAACTTGCCAAACAAAAGTATCTTAAAGGCAAAAAAATGCCTTGTCTTGATAACTCAAAGTTTTTGGCTTTAAAAAACCCACAGACTAGGTTGTTTTAACAAATTCCTGCCTACGCAGGAATTTACTTTTGAGACTTACAGAGACTTTTTAATTTTTCACAAACTTCTTGGTTATCTTATTTTCCTCTTTGTCCTCTACGATAACAAAATAAAGCCCATGAGTTAAGTTGGCTGTATTTATAGTATTTAAATTAGAGATATTATACTTGGAAACTAACTTACCATTAAGACTATAAACAGTTGCTGTTTGTAACGATATTGATGTTTTAAAGAACAATTGGTCTTTTACTGGGTTGGGGTATAATGCAATGGTTAAAAAGCCTTGCTCTGCTACCCCAAGAGTACTACAATCTTCACTAAATACAAAAGTATTACTATCTATAATCCAGTCTCCATAAGCACCCTCTCCATTTGTGGCAGCTGTTGCATTATCTACTTCTATACACTCTAGACCATCTAACTCACAGTTTTTTTCAAAAACTATGCAGGGCAATACAACTCCTAGATTTTGATTGTTTCCATTTTTAACGTTCAGCATATCTAAAGAAACCATATTTTCTCCAAAAAACCCCTCTAAATTTATATTTTCACTTAAATCTAAAGAAGTTAAATTAAAAGTTTCACTATTAGTTGCAAATAAATAGAGTTCTCTGAGCTCTATGTTATTATTTAAATTTAAAATCTCTACAAATCTACTATCAATAGAGAATATTTCTAGCTCTGTAAAATCTTGAATTCCCGTAAAATCTTGTACTGAATTTGTAATAGTGAGTGTCGTAATGTTTTCTATATCACTTGTTAATACTTGTCCATTAATAATACCATCACTATCAATTCCTTGACCAACAAGGTCTGCTTCAAATTCTGGATCTGGAATACTTGTAAATTGCCCGTAAATTTTTGGGATTGTAATAATCACAAAAACAAACAGAACCAACCTTATTATTTGGGTATATCTAATAATCAGTTTCATCACATTTGGGTTTATTGTTTGCTTAGATTTTTTGTCTGAGATAATAATATCTTTAAAAGCTAAAGAAATTAATTAAAAATCTACAAGAAGAGTGTTTTAAAAACTTGTTACTGTAATTTAAACTTCTAAGCAGAAGATGATTTCTCAAAGGGTTATAGTCTTAAGCATTAATAAATTAACCAATTGGGGGAGTTTGAGAATTCAGTTATCATAAATATACAATAAACTTTTAACTCTCAATCCCAGAAACAATTATAGTTTCAAGCTCTTCAATAAGTTCTTTATGATTAAAACTGGAAGCTTTTATAGCCTTATGCACTTTAAATTTTAAATGCGCTCCCAACGGAATGGGAAACATGCCATTTTTTTGTAACTTCCAAGAGTTACTAATACTTACCGGCAATACATAAGCATCTGGAGCATTTGTAAGCAAAGTCTCTAATCCCTTTCTTTTAAAAGGTTTTGGGACGCCATCTCTACTTCTAGTTCCTTCAGGAAAAATAACTACACCTCTATCATACTTAGAGATATATTCAGCAATGGTTTTAATTCTCTCAGTAGCTTGTATAGGGTCTTTTCTATCAATTAAAACAGAACCTCCATATTTTAAATTATAAGAAACAGAGGGGATTCCCTTACCCAATTCTTTTTTAGAAATAAACTTAACGTGTAATTTTCTGAGAAACCATATTAAGGGTGGGATGTCCCACATACTTTGATGGTTAGACACAATAATTACTGGCTTACCAACCGGAAGTGAGGCAGGTAATTTAACACTATAACGTACTCCAAGAACATGAAGATTTCTAACTAAAAAACCATTAAAAATATCAACACTTACTTTATGTGCTTGATATCCAAAAACGCTTAATGTTATCCGTTGGATTACATCAAACACTAGTAATTCTATTCCAAATAAGATGTAGAATAAAATAGTAAACGGATAGCTAAGGAGTTGGTTTATTAATTTCATTATTATATCAAAAATAAAAAAATCCGCTAGTATTATTTACTAGCGGATCTCTAATAAGTCTAATTTTTTATGTGCTTAACAGAACTCGTCGTAAGCACTTTTAAGGTTTTCGGCAATCATGTCGGCAGCTCTACCTTCAATATGGTGACGCTCTAACATGTGTACTAATTCTCCATTTTT
>CAYGMB010000039.1:6513-11482 GCA_964350765.1 uncultured Flavobacteriaceae bacterium | reverse complement strand
AGCGCCACCTTGCCAAGGTGGAGGTCGCGGGTTCGAATCCCGTTTTTCGCTCAACCTAGAAACTGTTTAGTTTTTATAAATACCAATTATAATGCTGAAGTGGTGGAATTGGTAGACACGCTGGACTTAAAATCCAGTGGACAGAAATGTCCGTACGGGTTCAAGTCCCGTCTTCAGTACAAATGAGTAAAAAACCGAATCGAAAGATTCGGTTTTTTCATATACAAAAATGTTGAAGCTTGCTTGTAATCATTTTTGTATATGAAAAAATAATAATCCGCCTTTTGTGGAATTGTTTTTTAGCATAAAAGGGCTATATATTCTTTAGAGAAAACTCTTCACAAGCTATCGCTTAAAATATTTTTAATCTCGTTATCAACTTCATCTTTTAGTTGATAAGAAGAAGCTCTTCTTTTTATTCTAAAAGATATATATACTAGAAAGAAAACTATGGGCAGAATAAAGGGGAGCGAATACCAAAAGTCATACTCGTCTATATAACTAATCTTGTGATTTAAAACTCCAGATAACTGAAATAGGAACATAGTGAAAGGAACAAGTATTCCATACTTCCACCAATTGTTAGATGTTAAAAACCATATACCTGTAAGTAGTACTAATATTAATTTGGTAAATAGTGCGTGCAAATAAATACTTACAGAAGGGAAAGAACCAGAATTAATGGTTCCAAAAAGAGTGTTCCATTCTTTATTATCAGGTGCAAATTTGTAAGTGTAAAATAAAAAAGGTGTTATCGTTAAAAAAAATAACAATAACACCCCTATATATAATGACTTGTTTTTATCCGTTTGGCGGAATGTAGTAGTCTTTTTTGTTAATTTGTTGCTCATTTGTTTCGATTGATTCCGGTGTACAACTAGCTCCTAGTGCTAAAATTGCAAGAATAAACATTAGTTTTTTCATGGTTTTTGTGTTTTTTGTTATGACTTAATATATCACAAACTTAAACTCCAAAAACTAATTTTGTACTATTGATAAAAAGCTTTGTTTTCAGTACTTTAGTAGGTTTTTTCTTACTAAAAATCAAATATATAATTTAATTTTCAAACTATATAGATTTTTGAAGATTCTTCATCATTATATCAAATAGGATAGGCAGCATTTTACTTTTAATCTTTATTATATTGCATTTCATCGAAGAAAAATTATATTTTTCTCTCTCTTTTTTCATTTTATTAGGCTTAAAATATTTTCTAAACGTAAGTATTATCTTGTTAAATAAATTTTTAATAAGCAATTCATCGAAAAAAATATACATTTTGTCGAAAACAAGTGTTTTTAGTCGTGATTAATTAACTTTCACCGATTTTTTTGTTAAAAAATTCAAAACATCAATTTATATTTGGCTTCAAGTTTTTAACAAAATTTTTAATATTAATCAATATAGATATTAACCATAGAGTATAGCTTATGAAATTTTTTACTCAAACAACCCGTAATTTATTAAGCACAATTAGATATGTGTGTTTTGTATGCGCTTTACTATTTTCCATTGCAAGCTACGGACAAGCAACACCATCTTTTCCAAATACACAAACACTTGTTGCAGGTACAGCAAATCAGCCTGGAGCTATTTATTTAGTTGAAGACGTAGAGATTGCAGCAAACGGTACCCCTACAGACGTAGATGCTTTAATTTATATAGAAAGTTTTATTGGTACGCCTACAGTTGTTAATGTTGATACTACTCAAGATAATGTAAATCGTTTTGAGCCATCAATTACATACGATTCCCCTGGAGAGGGAGTTCAGTTTAGAATCGTCTTTATTGTTGCGGGTACTGCAGATTCAGATGTGAATGATGCAGTCGTTTATCCGTTAGATTCTTTTGCTTTAGAAATAATTGATAATGACGCTGAAGAATGGGCGGAGGTTGTAATCCCGGATAGTTATACCTTAGAGTCTGCAACTCCCCCAGGTACTATCATTACTGCAAACCCAGGAAGTTTTTATCCGCCAGGTTCTGGTGCTATACGTTTTAATAGTGCAAATATAACAGATCCAGGAGTTGACCCTACTAGTACTCGATCCATTGTAGTAGTAAACTATACCAATGTAAGTGAGGTAAATTTTGTATTAGGTAGAGACAATAATGATCCTGTACAAACCCGAAATATTTCTATCGGGTTTTTGGGAGAGGTAACGTTTGGTACTCCTAGCACAACAACATTAAATAATCCCCCTACTGTTGTTGATCAATCTGCTTCTACTGCATTTAATACACCAACAGCTTCTGTTCCACTTTTAAATGGAGCAACTGATCCAGAAAACAATATAGACCCTACAACTATAGTTCTTATAGATCCAAACGATCCATCTAATGTTGGTGCCCCTGGCACACCTTTGGTAATAGTAGGGGAAGGTACCTATGTGGTTGATAATGCAGGGAATGTAGTTTTTACACCCGTAAACGGATTTTCAGGTGTATCTACAATAAATTTTAGAGTAGAAGATGACTTAGGTGCTGGTTCAAATTTAGGAACCTTCACCGTTACAGTCGCAGGCCCTATAGCTGATGTTGGAATCACAAAGACATTAACAGATTCAAGTCCTTATCAAACGGGCGACACGGTAACCTATACTTTAGTAGTAAGTAATGCAGGACCAGATACCGCTAATAATGTAGTTGTAAGCGATACACCAACCAACTTAACTATACAAACTGTAAGTGGAGGTGGATGTACAGGTTTTCCATGTACCATTCCAAGTATTGCATCAGGCACTCCAGCCAATGATGTTACCATTACAGTAACAGCTACCATAGATGGAGGAGGAGCATTTGATAATGCTGCCTCAGTAAGTGCAGATGAGACAGACAATAATGCTGCAAATGATACCGATAACGATGGTGCTGTTGCTGCAGCAGTAGCCGATGTTGGAATCACAAAGACATTAACAGATTCAAGTCCTTATCAAACGGGCGACACGGTAACCTATACTTTAGTAGTAAGTAATGCAGGACCAGATACCGCTAATAATGTAGTTGTAAGCGATACACCAACCAACTTAACTATACAAACTGTAAGTGGAGGTGGATGTACAGGTTTTCCATGTACCATTCCAAGTATTGCATCAGGCACTCCAGCCAATGATGTTACCATTACAGTAACAGCTACCATAGATGGAGGAGGAGCATTTGATAATGCTGCCTCAGTAAGTGCAGATGAGATAGACAATAATGTTGCAAATGACACCGATAACGATGGTGCTGTTGCTGCACCAGTAGCAGATGTGTCTATTACAAAAACCTTAAATGACACAAGTCCATATCAAACTGGAGATACGATAACATATGATGTGGTAGTTACAAATAATGGTCCAGATACCGCTAATAATGTTTTGGTAACCGACACCCCTTTTAATATTACTATTGTTAGTGTAACTGGTGGAGGACCTGGATGTGTAGGATTTCCAGGCTGTAATTTAGGGACAATAGCAAATGGAGCTTCAGTAACACTTACTGTTACTGCAACTATTGATGGTCCTGGTGCATTTACCAATATGGTTTCAGTAAGTGCAGATGAGATAGACAATAATACTGCCAATAATACGGATGATGGTACAGACGGAAATAATAATGGAACAGCTGCAGCTGTAGCAGATGTTGCTTTAACAAAAACGTTAAATGATACAAGCCCATATCAAACAGGAGACACAGTAACTTATGATATCGTTGTTACTAATAATGGTCCAGACACAGCTAATAATGTAGTTGTAACCGATACACCAACAAACCTTACAATTGTTTCAGTAGCAGGTGGAGGAGCAGGTTGTCTTGGTTTTCCAGGTTGTAATTTAGGAGTATTAGCAAATGGTGCTTCAATAACACTTACAGTTACTGCAACTATTGATGGCCCTGGTGCTTTTACTAATGAAGCAACTGTTTCAGCAGATGAAATAGATTCTAATACTACAAATAATACAGACAATGGTGCCGATGGGAATAATAATGGTGTTGCTACAGGTCTAGCAGATCTTGTTACTGTAAAGACACTAACAAGTGGAAACCCAACACCAGCAGAAACAGATATTGTAACGTTTACAATTACGGTAACCAATAATGGTCCAGATACAGCAAATAATATTTCTTTAAGTGATGTAATCCCCTCTGGTTTAACACCAACTGTAAATAATGGAAATGTTAGTGCTGGAACATACACTTCTCCAACTTGGTCAATTCCAAGTTTAATTAGTGGTGCAAATGCCACACTTACTATTGAAGGTACTGTAGATGTTGGACAAGATGGTAATACAATTACAAACAATACAACAGCAGCAACTGGAGACGAAAACGATCCTTCTACTGTTGGAGATGACTTAACAGAAAGCGTAGTTGTTACTGGTTGTTTAGATACTGATGGTGATGGAACATGTGATTCTGTAGACCCAGATATAAACGACCCATGTAATGACGATGGTGTTATTGGTGATGAAGATACTACTAACCCAATTTGGCAAGCAGCCGATTGTGATGGAGATGGTGTTACCAATGGTGATGAAGATACAGCTGGAAATGATCCTTACGATCCATGTGATCCAACTCAGGCTCCTGGTTACACAGGTTATGATATCACAAATTTAATTTGGCAAGCTGCTGATTGTGATGGTGATGGAGTTACCAATATAAATGAAGTAGATCCAGATGGTAACGGAGTAGTTGATGCTGCTAACGCAACAGATCCTTATGACCCATGTGATTTTGATGATGCACTAGTTACAGAAGCTCAAACTGCAGCATTCCTTGTTGCAGATTGTGATGGCGATGGCGTTACTAATGGACAGGAACAGCTTGATGGAACCGATATAAATGATCCTTGTGAATATAATTCTGCAAATCAAGATACTTCTAATACCACACCAACATGGAATGCCTTAGATTGTGATGGAGATGGCGTGACTAATGGTCAAGAAGTAACCGATGGAACAGATCCAGTAGATCCATGTGAGT
>CAYGMB010000039.1:1337-6413 GCA_964350765.1 uncultured Flavobacteriaceae bacterium | reverse complement strand
GTGACTAATGGTCAAGAAGTAACCGATGGAACAGATCCAGTAGATCCATGTGAGTACAATGCAGCCAATCAAGATGTAACTATTGTTACAGCACAATGGAATGCGTTAGACTGTGATGGAGATGGTGTGACTAACGGCCAAGAAATAGCTGATGGAACAGATCCATTAGATGAGTGTAGTTTAGTATACACGAATCAAGATACGACACCTACGACAGCGTGGAATGATGGAGACTGTGATGGCGATGGCGTGACTAATGGTGACGAAGTAATAGACGGTACTGACCCAGTAGATCCATGTGAGTTTATGTTAGAGAATGCAACTGTTCCACAGACTCCAGAATGGGAAGCTTTAGATTGTGATGGTGATGGAGTGACTAATGGCGATGAACTAATAGACGGTACTGACCCATTAGACCTATGTGACTTAAATGTTGCTAGTCAAACAGTACCACCAAGCCAAGAGTGGATTGATGGAGATTGTGATGGTGATGGCGTGACTAATGGTCAAGAAGTAACCGATGGAACAGATCCAGTAGATCCATGTGATTATGATCCAGCTAATCAAGATGTAACTATTGTTACAGCACAATGGAATGCATTAGACTGTGATGGTGATGGAGTAACCAATGGAGATGAGATTTCAGATGGTACGAATCCGCTTGATCCATGTGATTTAATATTCACAAGCCAAACAGTACCACCAAGCCAAGAATGGATTGATGGAGATTGTGATGGTGATGGAGTAACTAATGGTCAAGAAGTAATAGATGGAACAGATCCAGTAGATCCATGTGATTATGATCCTGATAGTCAAGATACAACTATCATTAGTGATGATTGGGATGTGCTTGATTGTGATGGTGATGGTGTGACCAATGGAGATGAGATTTCAGATGGCACCGATCCGCTAGACTTATGTGATTTTGTTCTTGTAAACCAAACACTCCAACCAAGTCAAGAATGGCTAGATACAGATTGTGATAGTGATGGTCTCACTAATGAAGAAGAAGTATTAATTGGTACAGATCCACTTGATGAAGATACAGATGGTGATGGCGTATTAGATGGAGACGAAGTTAATGATGGTACAGACCCACTAGATGAGTGTGATTTAATATTCAATAATCAAACTGTAACTCCTTCTGACGAATGGTTTGACCTAGACTGCGATGGTGATGGTGTGACAAACGATCAAGAAATTGAAGATGAAACAGACCCTACAGATTTATGTGACTTTGTTTCAACAAGTCAAGATATAGATCTTGTTAGCGAAGAATGGTTAGCAGCAGACTGTGACGGAGATGGATTCCCTAATGGTGATGAAGTTGCAGATAATGATGATGATGGTACTCCAGACTTTGAAGAGGAGAACAATGGAGATCCAGACGCAGAGATAACTGTTTTCGATATTATGACGCCAAATGGTGATGGATTAAATGACGTTCTTGTAATTCAAGGAATACAAAATTTCCCTAACAATACTGTTAGAATATACAACCGTTGGGGAGTACAAGTATATGAAACAAGAGGGTATGGTCAAGGTGATAACTTCTTTAGAGGCTTCTCTAACGGAAGGGCAACTATCAAAAATAGTGAACAGCTACCAGTAGGTACCTACTACTTTGTTATTGAATATGTAAATGATAATGGTGAAAACAAAAATCTTACAGGACCATTATATATTAATAGAAAATAAGAAAATAAGTTAAGAATACCTGCCAGGTTATACTTGGCAGGTTAAATATGAAACCAATGAAAAATTTTAACATAGCTATTTTAGTTTTTTTTGCACTAGGCTTATTTACTACAAACTCTTATGCTCAACAGGACGCTCAGTACACTCAATATATGTACAATCCAATGAGTATTAACCCTGCTTATGCTGGTTCAAGAGATGTGCTTAGTTTAGTAGGAATTTATAGAAGTCAATGGGTTGGCTTAGATGGAGCTCCTCGTACTTTAAACTTTTCTGGGCATACTCCAGTAGGTGAAAAAGTAGGCTTAGGATTAAATGTTACCAGAGATGAAATATTTATTGCAAATGAAACATATATTAACGCAGCTTTTAGTTATACTGTGGATGTTTCAAGCGGAGGGAAATTAGCTTTTGGTATTCAGGGTGGAGCACATTTACTAGATGTTGACTCTAGAAGAGCCAATACAGGAGCTTTCCAAAATGAGAATGGAGACCCTTTTGCGGATATTTTTATTGATAACAAATTTTCACCTCAAATTGGTGTAGGGACTTACTATTATACAGATAAATTTTATTTAGGTTTAAGTGTTCCAAATTTTATTGAAACTGAACATTTTGACGATTCTCAAAATAGTAATTCTAGTGCTACTGCAAAGGAGAAAATAAACATATATGGATTAATTGGATATGTTTTTGACCTTAATGAAGATTTAAAATTTAAACCAGCAGGTTTAGTAAAAGTTGTTGATGGTGCACCATTACAAGTAGATTTATCGGCTAATTTTTTAATTAAAGAGAAAATTACCTTAGGAGCTGCCTATAGATGGAGTGCTGCTTTAAGTGGAATGGTAGGGTTTCAATTAAGTGATCAATTAATGATTGGTTTTGCTTATGATAGAGAAACTACAGAGCTGCAACAATACAATGATGGTTCCTATGAAATTTTACTACGATACGAATTATTCAACAACAAGAAAAGAATATTAAGTCCAAGATTCTTCTAGACAAAAAAATATATAGAACATGAAAAATAAATACTACATAGCTATTTTTATTTTGTTGAGCAGTATTACACTTTTTGCTCAAGAAAGTAAAATTGAAAAGGCAAACGAAGAGTTTCAAGATTTAGCTTTTATTGATGCTAGAAAAGCTTATTTAAAAGTTGCAGAAGATGGATACCGATCTGCAGATATGTTAATGAAGCTTGGAGACTCCTATTATTTTACTGCAGATTATGAAAACGCTGCAAAATGGTATGGTGCATTACGAGAGATATCTTCAGATATGTCGCCAGAGTACTTGTATAGATATGCCTTGTCTTTAAAAAGTTCAAAAAATTATTTAGCTTCAGATAAAATAATGGAAGAATTTTATGCTTCCAAAGGAGAGGATTACAGAGCAAACCTTTTTCTAAATGAGCGCAATTATCTTTCAGAAATTGAACAACAGTCAGGAAGATTTGAGCTTATAAATGTTGGGTTTAATTCTGATCTTTCAGATTTTGCGCCAGCTTTTAATAAGGGCTCACTAGTGTTTGCATCAAATAGATCAAAAAGAGGAGCTACTAAAAATATTCATGAATGGAACAATCAACCATTTTTAGACATATATAATGTGCTTGATGTTTCGTCTTCAGAAACAAATAAGCTTAGTAATAATATAAATAATAAGTATCATGAATCTACAGCTACTTTTAGTAGCGATGAGCAAACTATGTATTTTACGAGAAATAATTACACCAAAAAGAAATTTAAAAAAGATAATGAAGGTACCAACCGTTTAAAGTTATATAGGTCCATTTGGAGTAACGGTGAATGGTCTACCGCAGAAGAATTACCTTTTAATAGTGATGAATATTCTGTAGCACATCCTGCACTTAGTAAAGATGATAGTACTTTATATTTTGCTAGTGATATGCCAGGTGGAAAAGGACAAAGTGATTTGTATAAAGTCTCTATAGAGGATAGTGGCTTTGGTGAGCCAGTTTCTCTTGGAGATAAAATTAATACAGAAGGAAGAGAAACATTTCCTTTTATAAGTGAAGACGACAAGTTGTACTTTGCTTCAGATGGACATATAGGTTTAGGAGGTTTAGACGTTTTTGTTACAGATATAACAGAAGAAGATTTTGGTGAGGTTTATAACATTGGTCGTCCGGTAAATAGCCCTCAAGATGATTTTACATTTATTATAAATAGTACAACAGGAATAGGTTATTTTGCTTCTAATCGTGATGGTGGAGTTGGTGACGATGATATTTATAGCTTTAAATCTATAAAACCACTTATTACAAAATGCAATCAATCTGTTTCAGGAACTGTTAGAGATGAAAATTCTAGTGAAATAATTGCTGGTGCTACAGTTTACTTATTAAATGATACAAACGATATAATCTCTGAAACGACTTCTGCTGCTGATGGTTCTTTTACTTTTGAGCTAGAATGTGCAATGCAATATTGTTTACGTTCTATAAAGGAAGGATATACAACTGCAGAAAAATGCTTTGCAACTACAATCGAACTAGATAAAGTAAATAATAAAACACTATTTATGAAATCTGGAAAAGACTTAGGTATAACGGCTGCTCCAATTGGTTCAGATTTATTTAAGCTTTTAGGGTTAAATCCAATATATTTTGATTTAGATAAATCTGAAATTAGGCCAGATGCTGCTCTAGAACTTCGTAAAGTATTAGCAGTAATGTTAGAGTACCCTACTATTAAGATTGATGTAAGGTCACATACAGATAGTAGAGCTAGAGATGCGTATAATTTAGACTTGTCAAATAGAAGAGCCCTTTCTACAATTAATTGGCTGGTAACTAATGGAGTTTCTAGAGACAGGATTACTGGTAAAGGATATGGTGAAACTCAATTACTAAATAGATGTGATGATGGAGTTTCTTGCAGCGAAGTAGAACACCAAGTAAATAGAAGATCTGAGTTTATAATAGTTGAGAAATAAATACGTAAGAAAAAGAGTATACAACAAAAAACCCTGCAATATGCAGGGTTTTGTTTTTTTAAAAAGGTAATATTTTTTATTTACCTCCGTCAACGGCATCTTTCATGTCGTTTGCAGCTTCTTTCATTTCATCACCTGCTTCATTTGCAGCTTCTTTCATATCGTCTGTAGCATCTTTAATTGCTTCTTCAGCATCTTTTGCTCCTTCTTCCATTGCTTCTCCCGCTTCATTCATTGCATCTTCACTTTCTTCAACAGCATCTTCTACTGCTTCTTCAACTTCGTTTGCAGCTTCTTCCATTGCGTCTTCAGCTTTTTCTTTTGTTGTTTCACGGCAAGATGATACTGCTACAATCATGCTAAGTGCCGCAAATGATAAAAATAGTTTTTTCATTATTGATTACGTTTAGTGTT
>CAYGMB010000039.1:0-1327 GCA_964350765.1 uncultured Flavobacteriaceae bacterium | reverse complement strand
AAAAGTACGATATTTTTTAAAATGGTTGCTTTTCAGATAGATATTTCCAGTATCTTTTTGGGATATGTCTAACGTGTAATTTCATATTTTTTCGGGAAGAAATATTTGTGCTTTTAAAGTAGTTTTTCCACAACTCTTGAAAAGCGAGTTCGTTTTCTGAAAAAAAGAGTGATTGCTTTGTCTCTTTTAAACTGTCTTTATTAAATGATACTTCTATAAAATTTACATCTTTTAAATTATAGTGTACTCCATAATTTCTTTTTAAATCATATATAATCCATTCTTGGTCTGCATATCTATTTTTAAAATGAGAAATATTAAGTGGTAAGACATTATAGTCAGGCTCTATTGTTGCAAAATATACTCCTTCTTTAGTTTGTTTAAAACGAACAAAAGCATCCATGCGATGTTTTTCTCTTCTAACCATTTTTACAACTTGACTAATTTTTAAAATTACTGGATCTGCATAATTAGTATCATGAAATTGGTTTGAGGTTAACTCAAGTCGTATATAATAAGATAATTTATTTTCAATATCTGGCAGTTCACTTAAAAAAGCGCGATAAATATTTTGTTTCCCGTTTGCAGAGCATTTTTTTGAAATTCCTTTCCATACTCTTTTTGCTTTTTCAGTTTCAGAAACAATCGAGATAATTTTATCAAAAAAAGTTTGAAAAGCGAGGTTTTCTTTTTTTATGGAATATGTAGAAAGCTTATGTTCATATGCATAATATATACAACATAGAAAACCTTTAAAAGAACCATCATATTGCAAAATATAACTCATGTAAGTATTTTGTTTTCTACAGTATTAAATAGGTTTAATTGATTACTATACGTATTGTGAAACTTACTTTTACTGTTTTGTAAGATTAACCCTTTTATTTGAGCTGGTGTTCTATCTTTTGTTTCAAAGTCTTTAGAATTACAAGTGATAAAGTACTTGGCTCTGTTAAGTGCAATTCCTATTGCTTTTAAATTATCCCAATCTAACCTTCTATATCTTCTGGCTTGTACTATTTTAGTAACAGATTTCATTCCAACACCAGGGATACGAGCCAACATTCTCTTTTCTGCCTTATTTATATCTACGGGAAAATAGTTTAAGTTTCGTAGTGCCCAGCTTAACTTTGGGTCTATGTCAGTATCAAGGTTAGGGTGTTTTTTGTTTAGTAATTCGGTAATTTCAAAGCCATAAAACCGAAGTAACCAATCTGTTTGATATAATCTATTTTCTCTAAGTATAGGTACTTCTGTTCCAATAGAAGGAAGCCTTTGGTCGTAACTTATAGGAATATATCCCGAGTAATAAACCCTTTTCATATTG
>CAYGMB010000038.1:653-11486 GCA_964350765.1 uncultured Flavobacteriaceae bacterium | reverse complement strand
AAAGAATTAAAAATTTGGACCTACAGTAACCTTGGTGATTATTATGGACACGCAGGTAGTATTAAAGATGCATATCAGCACTACCTTATGACATTAAAATTACAACCAGACAATGCGTATGTAAAAAAAGGAATTGCTTGGATTACATATGCTGCTGAAAAAGATACTGAAGAAGCCAACAGAATTCTTGATACCTTAGCAAAAAAACATCCAGTACCAGACTATTATCTTTTTAAAGCTGAATTAGCCGAATACAATGGAGATGCCTCAAAAAGCGATGCATTAACTGAAAAATTTGTAAATGCTGTAACTTCGAATGTGGCATATGGCGATATGTACAATGCTTATCTAATTGAAATTTATTCAGACTCAAATCCAGAAAAGGCACTAATGCTTGCAAAAGAAGAAGTTGCTAATAGATCTACTCCAGAAACCTATCATTTACTGGCACTAGCACAATTGTCTAACGGTGATAATAAAAAAGCATTAGAAACTATAGAAAACTATGTTGAAGGAAAAACATATGAGCCAATGGCGCAGTATCATAGTGCTTTGGTTTATAAAGCAAATGGACTGGAAGATAAGGTAATGCCAATTAAAGAAGAGTTACTAGAAGCTTCATTTGAGCTAGGGCCTGTACTTATAAGAGAGATAGAAAAACTCTAATTTTAATAAAAATTTAAGATATATACCTAAAAAATGAACTGCAAAAATTAGGCAACCCTAGTTTTTCAGTTTATTTTTGTTTATTACAGAAAATAAAATTTATGACAACTACAAAATTTTCAATAATAGCTTTTGCTTTTTCAATGGCGCTACTATTTGTTCAATGTGATGATGATGAAAATGGAAATGTAATTGTACAAGAAACTTGTGATGACGGAATTCAAAACGGAGAAGAAGAAGGAATAGATTGTGGAGGACCAGCTTGTGAGCCATGTACCATGATGCTAGATTTTTCTGGAACCTATGTACAAGAAGACCACATGGGACGTCCTGGGGTTAATACTGTTTTTAGTGGTAGCGATCCTGTAAAAAATGATTTCAATATTTCATTAACTTCAGATAGAGCGGCATTCCAGCCAACTTTTCAAGCTACTTTAGAGGCGTATCATGATGTGTATGGAGACGCTCTAGGAGTAGATTTGGATTATGAAACAAATATATTAGGCTTAGATGCACCAACTTTTACGACAGTATTAGCCCAATTTGATGCTTTACAAGTGGCTCCAGAAGGAACTACAACTTATTTTGATGGCACTAATGTTTTAACTGGAAGAAATTTAAGTGATGATGTAATTGATATATCTCTTACACTAATGTTTGGAGGAATGAATGGTACTCGTTTTGATGGTACTAATGGGACACCACAATTAACTAGTGATGGAGTAGATGCTGGAGATAGAGATTTTACTTTAGGGTTTCCATATTTAGAGGCTCCAAACCAAGAGTAAAAATTTTTAAAAAAAACATATAACATAAAAAAAATCCAGTAGTTAACTACTGGATTTTTTTTATGTTATAATTAGTCTAGGACTATACGTTTTATTTTTCTTCTTCTTTCTTAGTTTCTTTACTAAACTTCTTATACTTATTCTTAAACTTGTCAATACGTCCTGCGGTATCAATAAGTTTAGACTTACCAGTATAAAAAGGGTGTGAAGTTCTAGAGATTTCCATTTTAACTACAGGATACTCTACTCCGTCTACTTCAATAGTTTCTTTTGAGTTTGCAGTTGACTTAGTAATAAAAACATCATCATTAGACATGTCTTTAAACGCTACTAGTCTATAATTCTCTGGGTGAATTCCTTTTTTCATCTTCTTGTAATTTTAAAACACATTACTACCTACTAGAAATGCGAGTGCAAATTTAGAAATAAATTCTAAATGCGCAATGCTATTTTGTAAATTATTTACTTAAAAGTTGTTTGTTTTTCTATAAAAAAAGAGAACTTAAAAAATGCGTTGTATATTTATAGAAACAAAGTTGTAACAATTTAATTTTTGTTATAACTAATACACCGAACCAAAAAAACAAAACAAAATGGAAACTCAAAAAGCTTCAGTAAAAAAAGTAGCATTAAGTTATGGTCTTTATTTAGCATTAGGTACTATAGCAGTATCTGTAATTGTATACGCTATGGGAATGACCTATGAACAGCCATGGTGGCAAAGCCTTTTAAATTTTGCTATCATGTTAGCCTGTATTGTTTATGGGCTTAAAGCATTTAAAAAAGACAATGGAGGATATTTATCTCTTGGTGAATCTCTCAAAACAGGTTTAGCAATTTCTTTAATTGCTGGATTAATAGGCTCTTTATTTACGTTGCTGTTTATTACTGTTATAGAGCCAGATTTTACAGCAAACATGCTTGATGCAACTGCTGATAAAATAATAGAACAAAATCCTAATATGACAGAAGAACAATTAGATATGGCACTTGGTATGAGTGAGACATTTATGAGTCCTGGAATCATGTTTGCAATGGGTCTTATTGTTTCACTATTTTTTGGATTTATTATCTCTCTTATTTCAGGTTTAATAATGAAAAACCCAAGACCAGAACATATTTAGTATTTTTGCTTCATGCAACTATCTATAGTTATTCCACTTCTTAACGAAGAAGAATCTTTACAAGAACTACATCATTGGATTGCAACTGTTATGCAGTCCAATGATTTTTTATATGAAATCCTCTTTATAGATGATGGTAGTACCGATAATTCTTGGAAAATTATCGAGCAATTATCTCAAAAATATCAAGAAGTAAAGGGAATTCGTTTTTTAAAAAACTTCGGAAAATCTCAGGCACTACATGCTGGCTTTGCGATAGCAAAAGGAGATGTAGTTATTACAATGGATGCCGATTTACAAGACAATCCGGAAGAAATCCCAGAATTATATAAGATGATTACCAAGGAAGGATATCATTTAGTTTCTGGTTGGAAAAAGAAACGCTACGATCCAGTTATTGGTAAAAACTTACCTTCTAAATTATTCAACTTTGCAGCCAGAAAAACCTCTGGAGTAAAATTACATGATTTTAATTGTGGACTTAAGGCCTACAAAAATGAAGTAATTAAAAATATTGAAGTAACTGGAGAAATGCATCGTTACATTCCTGTGTTGGCAAAAAATGCAGGATATGATAAAATTTCAGAAAAAATAGTTCAGCATCAGGCTCGTAAATATGGTACAACTAAGTTTGGTATGGAGCGCTTTATACGTGGCTTTCTAGATTTAATAACCATATCATTTTTATCTCGATTTGGGAAAAGACCTATGCACCTCTTTGGTGCTTGGGGAGCTTTTGTCTTGTTAATTGGGTTTTGTTTTGCTATCTACCTAGGAGTGGATAAACTGTTTATAAATCCAACTGGCAGACTAATAACAGATAGACCACAATTTTTTATCGCACTAACAGCCATGATTCTAGGGACACAGTTATTTTTAGCTGGATTTTTAGGAGAATTACTTCTTAAAACTAAAAAGAACACCAAGAACTATACTATTAAAGAAGTACTAAACTTAGAAGTGTAACGCACAAACTTTCACTATTTTTGCATCATAATTACCGACTATGATTTATGTAGATCCTGCTATTTTAGAGCGTGTTAATAAATGGTTGACACCCTTTTTTGATTCTGAAACTCAGCACACCATAAAAGAGATGATAGCTCATGATCCGGAAGGTCTTGAGGATAGTTTTTATAAAAATCTTGCCTTTGGTACTGGTGGTATGCGCGGTGTAATGGGAGTTGGTGACAACCGTATAAATAAATATACACTTGGTAAAAACACTCAAGGAATTTCAAATTATCTCAAACAAAAATTTACAAACAAAGAAATAAAAGTTGCTATTGCTTACGATTGCAGGCATAATAGTAAGAGCCTTGCTAAAGTTGTTGCAGATGCTTTTTCTGCAAACGGCATAAAGGTGTATTTGTTTAGTGATTTACGTCCAACTCCAGAACTTTCATTTGCAGTAAAGTACCTTAATTGTCAATGTGGAATTGTATTAACTGCCTCACATAACCCGCCAGAATATAATGGTTACAAAGTGTATTGGGAAGATGGCGGTCAATTAGTTCCACCTCAAGATGGTGAAATTATTTCTGAAATAAATAACCTCGAATATTCAGATATAAATTTTGAAGGGAATTCAGATTTAATAGAATATATAGACCAAGAGGTTGATGGTGCTTTTGCTAAAGCCTCCCTTAAAAATGGAAGCTTTTCTACCTCCCAAAAAGCAAAAGATAATCTCAAAATAGTATTTACTTCATTACATGGTACTTCAATTACTATGATACCAAGAGTGCTTGAAGATGCTGGGTATAAAAATGTAACAGTTGTAGAAGCTCAAGCAACTCCAGATGGTGACTTTCCAACGGTTGTTTCTCCCAATCCAGAAGAACCTGAAGCTCTAGAGATGGCACTAGAAATTGCAAAAAGCCAAGATGCAGATATTGTTATAGGTACCGATCCAGATTGTGATAGACTTGGCATTGCTGTTAAGAATAACGAAGGTAACTTAGAATTACTCAATGGTAACCAAGCCATGGTAGTAAAAACACACTTTTTATTAGAACAACATAAAAAGCAAGGAAGTTTAAGTGAAACAGATTTTATAGCCTCAACTATCGTATCTACACCTATGATGCAACAAATTGCTAGTGACTATGGTATTGATTGTAAAATTGGGCTCACAGGGTTTAAATGGATAGCCAAAATGGTTAAAGATTATCCTAGTCAAAATTTTATTGGGGGAGGTGAAGAAAGTTTTGGTTTTATGGTGGGTGATTTTGTTCGAGATAAAGATGCTGTTACTGCTACTTTATTGGCCTGTGAAATTGCTGCACAAAAAAAAGAAATTGGTTCAAGTGTATATCTATACCTAGAAGAGTTGTATAACAAGTATGGCTACTATCAAGAAAAACTAGTATCACTTGTAAAAAAAGGTAAGAAAGGAGCTGAAGAAATTTCGCATATAATGAAGACAATGCGGGAGGAGCCATTTTCTGAAATAGCTGGAAGCAAAGTAACTATTATTGAAGACTATTTAAACGGTACGTCTCTAGATACAGAAACTAAAGAAATTTCTTCAATAGATATTCCAAGGTCAAACGTGCTTATTTACTATACAGAAGATGGAAGTAAAATAGCAGCAAGGCCTAGTGGGACCGAGCCAAAAATTAAGTTTTATTTAAGTGTTTATACGAGCAACCCAACTCAAAAACAACATCTAGAAAGTAGAATACAAGCAATACTTTCTCATTTAAACATTTCGTAATTGAATTATTTTAAAAAAATTATTAGATACGCATTGCCTTACAAAGGGTATGGTGTCGCGAATATAATATCCAACATTTTTTATGCGCTCTTTGGAAGTCTAGCATTTGTGTCATTAATACCTATGCTTAAGGTCCTTTTTGATGATAAAAAAGAAGTAGCTGCTGCTCCAGAATATACAGGTATTATTGAACTTGGTGATTATTTAGAAGGGCAACTTAATTACTTTATCAATGAAAAAATAGCAAGAGATGGAGAAATGGAGACCTTGATGTTTATGATTATCTTGGTAATAAGTACTTTTTTACTCAAAAATTTATTTGGATACATGGCTATGTATTTCATTACTTTTTTACGTAATGGAGTTTTAAAAGACCTTAGAAACGATTTGTATAAAAAGACAGTAGCACTACCAGTTTCTTTTTATTCTGAAAAGCGAAAAGGGGATACTATTTCTAGAATTACAAGTGACGTATTAGAGATTCAACACTCTTTTTTATCAATTTTAGAATTGATAGTAAGAGAGCCTTTAATGATTCTTTTTACAATAATTTTTATGCTTACCATAAGCGCAAAACTTACTTTGTTTGTTTTTATTTTTATTCCTGTCTCTGGGTTTATCATTTCAAGGATTGGAAAAAATCTTAAAAAAAAGTCGGATAGAGTACAACGAGAGCAAGGATATTTCTTATCAATTTTAGAAGAAACACTTGGTGGATTAAAAATAATTAAAGGTTTTAATGCCGAAACTATTTTCAATACAAAGTTTAAAGATTCTACATCGCGTTTTTACAAATTTTCAAATAGCTTATTAAATAGACAAAACTTAGCATCTCCCACAAGTGAATTTTTGGGAATTGTTGTCATAGCTATATTACTTTGGTTTGGGGGTAGAATGGTCCTTGTTGAAGGAACATTAGAACCCGCAGCTTTTATAGCTTATATGGGGTTAGCATATAATATATTGACCCCAGCAAAAGCAATAAGTAAGGCTAGTTATGCTGTAAAAAAGGGTAATGCAGCTGCGGCTAGAGTATTAGAGATTTTAGAAACTAAATCTACCATTGATGATAGTCCGGATGCAATTTCTAAATCAGATTTTAAAGAAGAACTCTCTATTAACAATATTAGTTTTAAATACGAAGACGAATGGGTTTTACAGGACTTCTCTTTAAAAGTGCCTAAAGGACATACTGTTGCACTTGTTGGTCAAAGTGGTAGTGGAAAAAGTACTATTGCCAACCTAATTACTCGATTTTACGATGTTAATAAAGGAATTATAAGTATAGATGGTAAGAATATTAAAGAAATTACTCAGCACTCTTTGCGCGGGTTACTAGGATTGGTAACACAAGATTCCATTCTTTTTAATGATACAGTAGCAGGTAATTTAAAAGTTGCAAACGAAAATGCTACCGAAGAAGAAATTATTGAAGCACTAAAAATTGCAAACGCATGGGAGTTTGTCTCTCAGCTCCCAGAAGGAATACACACTAACGTAGGTGATAGTGGTAATAAACTAAGTGGTGGACAAAAGCAACGCTTAAGTATTGCTAGAGCAGTTTTAAAAAATCCACCTATTATGATTTTAGATGAGGCTACTTCAGCACTAGACACAGAAAGTGAGCGTTTGGTTCAAGAAGCGCTAGAGAATATGATGAAGAATAGAACATCGGTTGTAATTGCACATAGACTTTCTACAATACAAAATGCAAATACAATTGTTGTATTATCCAAAGGTAAAATAGTTGAACAAGGAAAACATCAAGAACTACTTGATAAAAAAGGAGTATATCATAGCCTTGTTGAAATGCAATCGCTTAGCTAAACAAATAAACTTTTAGAGCATAAAAAAAGAGCGATTTGGGGCTTCGCTCTTTGTGTATTTCATCATAAGAATTGGGGCTCTTATAGATGTTAGTTTCATAAGTATGCTACAAAGATACATTTAATTTTCAATTAAACAAGTAAAAAATGTATTTTATCTGATTTAAAATGCATTTAATCGATAAAAAGCTATTTTAAAAAACAGTATGTTAATGTAATTCCTACAATTTTTATGTTTCTAAATCTATTTGATTTTAGGTAATAAAAAAACGGGTCAGCCCCCGCTTAGACCCGTTTTGAAGTGTTCTATGTCTAGTGTAATAGAACAAATACATAAGAAGTATGGTGCTAAGATATAAAAAAATTCCTACAAAAATAATAAAATTGCCATTTAATCGATTTTTTATGTTTTTTATCGATAATTTAACATTTATATCATTTGATTAAACCTTTGTAACTTTAAAAAGTCAAATAAAGAAACAATAGTTAATTGGTGGTAGAAGAACAAGACTTAGTTATAGCCTTACAGTCAACTCAAGATAGAGAAGAGGCTTTTAGAACCTTAGTCTCTCAATACAAAGAACGCTTGTACTGGCATGTACGTAAAATGGTTTTGAGTCATGATGACGCGGACGATGTATTACAAAATACCTTTATAAAGATTTATAAAAACATCGATAAATTTAAAGGAGATAGTAAATTATACACCTGGATGTATCGCATTGCCACTAATGAGTCTATTAATTTTTTAAAGAAAAAAAGTAAACGATTAAATAGCTCAATGGAGGAGGTAAAAGAAAAAGCTATTAGTCGTTTAACTAGTGATGTTTATTTTGAAGGTGACGTAATACAATTAAAACTGCAAAAAGCTATTGCAACGCTACCAGAAAAACAACAACTAGTTTTTAATATGAAATATTTCGAGGAACATACCTATGAAGAGCTTTCTGAAATTTTAGAAACATCTATAGGTGGATTAAAAAGTAGTTATCACATTGCAGTAAAGAAAATTACCGAAATATTAAAAACAGATGAAACCTTTTAGTAATTAAATAGTCAAATATATGACTCTTAGTTAAATCCAAGATGAAAAACAAAAAACACGAACATGGTTTTAAAGTGCCTTCAAATTATTTTGATGAGTTTGAAGAAAAACTATTTAATGCCATAGAAAATCAATCGTTACCCAAAGAAACTGGCTTTACAGTACCAGAAGGTTATTTTGATAGTTTTAGTGTGTCGATTCCTTCTAATACTTCAGAGGTTTCAGAAACTAAAGTAGTGCCATTATACAAAAGGCCTTCAGTTTTAGTTGCTGCTTCAATTGCTGCATGTATTGCTATTGTCTTTTCAGTAATAAATTTTGGTACTACAACATCATCCATAGATGCGATAGATTATGCTTCCTTGGAGAATTATATAGAAACAGGTAATATAGACATAGAAACATATGAGTTAGAAGCCATGCTTGATCAAGAAGTTATAGAGGATTTATCAAGTTCCATGGTTACTTTTTCAGATGAAAATCTTGAAGACTATTTGCTCAATAATATTAACGACACAACACTTTTAATAGAATAAAATGAAAAATTTCGTACTACTCTTACTACTTATTTGTTCCACGTCTATAGTAGCACAACGTAGTGAAAGAGATGAAAAAATAAAAGCTTTTAAGACAGCTTACTTTACAGAGTCCTTAAGCTTAACTACTGCTGAAGCAGAAAAATTCTGGCCAATTTATAATACATACGACGATAATATGGACGCTCTTCGTAGAAAAGAGAGAGCTGAGGTATGGAGTTATTTTAAAAAGGGACTAGATGAGATTTCTGAAGAAAAATCGAATTTGCTGATAGATAAAATTGTGTTTTACGATTCTGAGGAGTTGAAGTATAAACAGAAACTTTACCAAGATCTTAAAAAAGTAATTTCTTCTAGAAAGATTCTTAAACTTAGAAAAGCAGAGCATGACTTCAAGCGAAGATTGCTAGAGGAGTATAAGAAACGAAGACGCGATTAAACTTAGTTTTCTTTGTAAGAATTACTTAAAACTTAGTTTTGCAATTTTATTTCTCCCACTCGCAAAGGCAACACTATCGTTTA
Organism: uncultured Flavobacteriaceae bacterium; assembly: GCA_964350765.1. Classification (GTDB taxonomy): domain Bacteria; phylum Bacteroidota; class Bacteroidia; order Flavobacteriales; family Flavobacteriaceae; genus CAYGMB01. Next base: position 2,260 of record CAYGMB010000038.1, on the reverse strand, counting down.
CAAATTCTAATGCATAAAAACCTTCGTTAGAAAGTTCTTTCCATGTTTTACCTTGGTCGGCGCTGTAAGATATTCCTGGTGAACCTAGAGCTACAATACCATTTCCATTAGTGTTAGGCACAAAACGCACAGAAGAACGATATCCTGGTCCTTTACCGTTACTTAAAAGTTTCCATGTTTTGCCACCATCGTGAGTAATAGCCTTATTACCTTCATTAAAGTCTTTTTGTTCCCAATCTCCACCAAATATAACTCCTGTGTTTTCATCAAAAAAATCAACCGTATAAATACCAGTCATAGTTTTTCCTTGAATAATAGGTGTATTGTAAACTTCCCAAGTTTCTCCCTTATCTGCAGAGTGAAATACTCTAGCTTTTTTCCCTCCAGTAACAATCCAAACATTGTCTTTTATAATAGCAATATTAGAATTACTAGCTGCAAATGCAGCTTCGCCATTTTCGGTTTTAGGAAGCTTTTCGCAAGGTATCTTGTTCCATGTGCTTCCGCCATCTTTTGTTAAGATTATAGACAAACAGTCTTCAGTTGGATCACCCATTGCAATCCCCTCTTTGTTGTTAAAAAAAGCAATAGCATCATAAAAAACTTTCTCATTCTCTTCAAAATACACTTTTTCAATGTTAGTGGCTTCAGTACCATTATACCCTATTTTATACAGTACCGCTGGTTTAGAAATACTTAATACAAAAGCAGCGTTTTTTCTTGCTGCTATTGCTCTAAAATTAAGTAGCGAATCTTCATACTTAATTGTTGCAAGTTTAGGAGTGGTTTTGTCAATGATGCCCACAATACCATTGTTTGCAGCAAACCAAACTTTATTGTTGTTAACTGGAGCAATAGCACGAATACTAAGACTATCTTCAAAAATAGGCTCAATAGTCACACTTTTAAATTCTTTTTTTCCAGTTGTGGTGCATGCGGCCAGTATAATTAACAATAAAAAAGTAGAAAAATATCGCATAAATTTTTTTTGTAAAAGTAACTAAAACAAATCGCATCTAATATGATACCTTTGCCACAAATTTACAACTCACTATGAGGCTACATCGTAACTTAGTTTTTGCAACAATAGATTCTTTACGCTTGATTTTTAATGAAGAAAAACAAGCGGATAAGGTACTCAAAAATACGCTAAAAAGAGATAAGCGTTGGGGGTCTCGTGACAGAAGTTTTATTGCTGAAACTACGTATGATATTGTGAGATGGAAACGACTTTATGCAGAAATAGCAGAAGTTAAAGAACCATTTAGTCGTCCTAACTTGTTTAGGTTATTTACTGTTTGGGCAACTCTTAATGGAATTAAAATACCAGATTGGCCTCAATTTGAGGACACTCCCACGAGAAGAATTAAAGGAAAATTTGATGAGTTTTCTAAGATTAGAAAATTAAGAGAGTCTATTCCAGATTGGTTAGATGAACTAGGTGTAAAAGAACTAGGAAAAAAATGGGATAAAGAAATTTCGGCGTTAAATCAATTGGCAGATGTAGTACTTAGAGTAAACCCGTTAAAAGCTACAGTAAAACAAGTCCAGAATGAGCTTTTGGATAATGATATTAGAACAGAGACTATTAAAAATTTGCCTCATGC
>CAYGMB010000038.1:0-643 GCA_964350765.1 uncultured Flavobacteriaceae bacterium | reverse complement strand
TAAAATTAAAAGAAAGAGCAAATGTCTTTACAACAGATGCATTTAAAAATGGTTGGTTTGAGGTTCAAGATGCTTCTTCACAAAAAGTAGCGCAATTTTTAAATCCAGAACCTGGAATGCGTATTATTGATGCCTGTGCAGGTGCAGGGGGTAAAACGCTTCATATTGCAGCATTAATGGAAAATAAAGGTCAAGTTGTTGCAATGGATTTATATGAAAACAAATTAACAGAACTCAAAAGAAGAGCAAGACGTAATGGCGCTCATAATATCGAAACACGTGTTATAGATTCTTCAAAAGCAATAAAAAAATTAATTGGAAAAGCAGACAAAGTCCTGTTAGATGCACCTTGTTCTGGTTTGGGTGTACTTAAAAGAAACCCAGATAGTAAATGGAAATTGCAACCAGAGTTTATGGAACAAATTAAAAATACTCAGCAGGAAATTTTATCTTCTTATTCAAGAATGGTAAAATCTGGTGGACAGTTGGTATATGCAACTTGCTCTATTTTACCTTCAGAAAATAAAGAACAAGTTAATTTATTTTTAACGTCGGAAGCAGGAAAAGATTTTCCCTTTGTAAAAGATGAAAATATCATGCCTAGTACTTCTGGATTTGATGGTTTTTATATGGCATTATTAGA
>CAYGMB010000037.1:10387-11580 GCA_964350765.1 uncultured Flavobacteriaceae bacterium | reverse complement strand
TTTATTTGGGGGAAACAATTTTAATGAAATTTAATGGGGACAATTTTAATTAAGAATGCAACGATAGTAAATGAAGGCAAAAGCTTTCAAGGAGATTTACTTATTGAGGGCGATAGAATAAGTGATATTTCTGAAAGTATAAGCGTAAAATCTGCCGACACTAAAGTGATTGATGCAGATGGTATGTATTTAATCCCGGGGATGATTGATGATCAAGTACATTTTAGAGAACCCGGTCTTACTCATAAAGCAACTATTGCTACGGAATCTAAAGCAGCGGCATCAGGCGGAATCACTTCTTTTATAGAAATGCCTAACACAGTTCCGCAAGCAACAACAATTAAGCTTCTTGAAGATAAATTTGACATTGCTGAAAAAACATCTTGGGTAAATTACTCATTTATGTTTGGAGGTACTAATAACAACCTAGAAGAAATACTTAAAGTTGATAAAAATAAAGTTGCAGGCTTAAAGTTGTTTTTAGGCTCTTCAACAGGAAATATGTTAGTGGATGACCCTGAAATTTTAGAAGAAATTTTTAGTAAAACAGATTTATTAATTTCTGTTCATTGTGAGGATGAATCAACTATTAAGGCAAATACAGAAAAATATATTGCAGAATATGGAGAGGATATTCCTATTGAATTTCATCCCGTTATTAGAAGTGAAGAAGCTTGTTATTTATCATCTTCAAAAGCAATAGAGTTAGCAAAAAAAACAGGAGCACGCTTGCATGTTTTTCATCTTTCAACAGAAAAGGAAACGCATCTTTTTGATAATAAGAAACCACTTTCAGAAAAGAAGATTACTGCAGAAGTTTGTATTCATCATCTTTGGTTTACAGATCAGGACTATAAAACCAAAGGGACAAAAATTAAGTGGAACCCAGCTGTAAAAACACAAAAAGATAAAGACGGTTTATGGAAAGCACTTAACGAAGACCGGATTGATGTTATTGCCACGGATCATGCACCACATACACTAGAAGAAAAAGATAATGTATACACAAAGGCTCCTTCTGGAGGACCATTAGTGCAACATGCCTTAGAGGCATTATTTGAGATGAGTTTTAAGGGACGAATAACAGTAGAAAAAATAGTAGAAAAAACTGCACATAATCCTGCCATTTTATTTCAAATTAAAGACAGAGGATATATAAGAAAGGGCTACAAGGCAGATTTGGTCTTAGTAGA
>CAYGMB010000037.1:8410-10377 GCA_964350765.1 uncultured Flavobacteriaceae bacterium | reverse complement strand
ATGCTCCTTGGACAGTAACAAAAGATAATATTGCTTATAAATGTGGTTGGTCTCCTTTTGAGGGCAGCACCTTTAAAGCAAGAGTTGTTTATACTATTGTAAACGGAGCTATTGCATATGATAATGGTAAATATCCTGCAGAAAATAGAGGAGAACGCTTAACATTTAATAGATAATGAAGTTTCTTTATTACATATTATTTTTTCTTTTGCTATTTTCCTGTAGTGATGTAAAGCGACCAGAAAAACCCAAAGACCTTATTTCTGAAGAAAAAATGGTTTCTATTTATACTGAGACTTATTTGACGAATGCAGCTAGAAGTGTAGATAGTAGGTTTATAAGAGAAAACGGAATTAAATTAGATAGCTTTATCTATTCGAAATTTGGTATTGATAGCCTTCAATTTGTAAAAAGTAATACATATTACGCCTCAGATATGGATACTTATGAGGCCATATTTTTGAAAGTTGAAAAAAATCTAGCTGCTCTCAAAATAAAGAAGGATAGTATTGTAAAACAAATTGATAAAGAAGAAGGCGTCACTCAAGAAGAAAAGGATAGTATTGTAAATGCCGAAGAAGGATTATTAATAGAATCACAGACTTCAGAAGAGGAAGATAATTAATTTTCTTTTTTATAATTTTTAACCACTCTTACTAGGGTTTCTTCTATAGGGGTAAAATTAAATCCAAGTTCTCTTTCAATTTTTGAAGCATCGTAGGTAGTTATTGTAAACATAGATTTTACTATAGATTTTAGTAATTTTCTTTTTGTTCTAAAAAGTAAAGACATTAACCAATCTATTGTCGAAGCAATTAGCAAAAGCCATTTGGGAATAAAACTACGTGGAGGTTTACTTCCTGCAATTACAGCAATTTTTTCGAATAAATCCTTATACAAAAAGTTTGCACCATTAAGTAAAAATTGCTCATTAGAAATGTTACTGTCCATACACGTAATTAATGCTTTTACGACATCTATAACATCCACAAATCCATTACCTCCTTTGGTTATGTGTTTTTGACCTCTTATTGCGTTTTTAACAAGTTTACTACTTCCTTCATCCCAGAATCCGGAGCCAAGTATAATACTTGGATTTACAATTACAGCATTTAGCCCTTCCTGCGTACCTCGCCATACTTCCATTTCGGCACCAAATTTTGTTATGGCATACACACTATTTTTACCTTCAGCATTCCATTGGGTTTTTTCGGTAATAGGACTATTGTCGTTTGTTTTTCCCAATGTAGCAACAGAACTTACATATGCAATTTTTTTAACCTTATTGGCTAAGCACATATTGACAATATTTGCTGTTCCTTCAACATTACTTTTCTTAAGCTTGTAATAATTTTTTGGGTCAAAACTTATGTATGCTGCAGCATGATAAACGTGTGTAATGCCTCTAAAAGCTTCAGTAAGTGCAGGTATGTCTGTAATATTGGCTTCGCACCATTCAATCTTAGCATAGGTCTCTTCAACTTCTTTTGTATAGTAAGAGAAAACTTTTTTTACAGCAACTAGGTCACTATTTTTTCTGTGGATAGCACGTACAGTAGAATTATTCTTCAATAAAAAATATAATAAATGGCTTCCCACTAGACCTGTACCACCTGTAACTAAAATCATAGTATAAAAGTACTCTTTTTTACAATACTCTTTTGTGTTTGCAGGCATCAACCTATCTTTGCAATTGTAAAAAATTAAAGAACAATAAATGAGTATTTCAAACTTTGTAGAAGAATTAAAATGGAGAGGTATGTTACATGATGTAATGCCTGAAACCGAAACCCATTTACTTGAACAAATGAGGTCTGCTTATATAGGTTTTGATCCTACTGCGGACTCTTTACATATAGGGAATTTAGTTCCTATTATGTTACTTTCTTTCTATCAAAGAGCAGGTCACAAACCTTATGCGTTGGTGGGTGGTGCAACTGGGATGATTGGAGACCCATCTGGAAAAT
>CAYGMB010000037.1:1540-8400 GCA_964350765.1 uncultured Flavobacteriaceae bacterium | reverse complement strand
CGTCACAATCAAGAATGTGTCCAAAAGCAACTATCTCAGTTTTTAGATTTTACAAGTGGAAAACCCAATCAAGCTGTAATGGTCAATAATTATGACTGGATGAAGGAGTTTTCATTTTTAGACTTTATTCGTGATGTGGGAAAACACATAACAGTAAATTACATGATGGCAAAAGATTCTGTTAAAAACAGAATTTCTGGAGAAGATACAGAGGGTATGAGCTTTACAGAGTTTACCTACCAAATGGTACAGGGATACGATTTTTTACACCTTTATAGAAATCACGATTGCACATTACAAATGGGAGGGAGTGACCAATGGGGGAACATTACTACTGGAACCGAATTGATAAGGAGAATTGGTGGTGGCAAAGGATATGCTTTAACCTGCCCATTAATTACTAAGAGTGATGGTAGTAAGTTTGGTAAAAGTGAAGGCGGGAATGTTTGGTTGGATGCAAAGCGTACTTCTCCTTATAAATTTTACCAATATTGGTTAAACACAAGTGATGATGATGCTGCAAAGTATATCAAGATTTTTACTTTTTTAAGTAAAGAAACTATCGAAGGGCTTATTGCTGAACATGCAGAAGCGCCACACACTCGTTTATTACAAAAAAGACTGGCACAAGAAGTTACTACAACTGTTCATGGAGTTGAAGAGTATGAGAAAGCAATTGCTGCCTCTGGAATATTATTTGGGCGTTCTACATCTCAAGATTTAAAATCATTAGATGCCGAAACGTTTCTAGATATTTTTGAAGGTGTGCCTCAAGCTGAAATAACTCGTGAAGAAATAGAACAAGGAATAGATATTATTGGTGCTCTTGCTGAAAAAACAGGTTTTTTAAAGTCTAATGGAGAAGCAAGAAGAGCATTAAAAGAGAATTCTATTTCAGTAAACAAGGAGAAAGTTACAGATAGCTATCGCGTTACAACTTCAGATTTAATTAACAATAAGTTTGTACTCTTGCAAAGAGGAAAGAAGAATTATTTTATAATTAACGTAAAGTAGTGCTACAACTTAGGCCCACATGTGAAAATTGTAATAAATCACTTCCGCCAGAAAGTATAGAAGCTTACATATGTTCTTATGAGTGTACTTTTTGCGCTGCTTGTGTAGAGAATATTTTACATAATGTGTGCCCTAATTGTGGAGGTGGTTTTCAACAAAGACCTGTTAGGCCTAAAGACGAATTAATGCAAAACCCTAGTAGTACTAAGATAGTACACAAGCCAATAAGTCAAGAAAATTTAAAAGTGTTATTTGAGAAATATAAAGACATTTTACCAAAAGACCGGTAAGTGATAATTATATTAGAAAGTAACAACATGAGTCCATTTTAGGATAAATAATACCAAAACGGTAATTCCTGTACTAGCATATATTACTGTTTGCCAATAATAGAGTCTAGTACTCCATAGTTTCCACATCTTATTCCCAGCTTGTTTTCTTGAATAAGGTGCTGAAAGTTTCCAAAAAAGAAAACCTACAACTAGTAAAATTAATATGGCTAACATCCAGATACTCACTATCTCTAATTTTAAATATTATTTATTCCAAGATACATAAAAAAATAATACTCTTTAAAAAGTAAACGCCTAAAAATAAGAAAGCTCTCTTTTAAAGAGAGCTTTCCAAATTAACTAACCAACCAATTATGAAAAGGGACTAATTACCCTTCAGCACAATACTCTTCCAGTTTGCATCTGCTTTTTTTTGTAAAGCTTCTGCACCTTCCTCATTCCATTTTTCTAAAGTGTTGGTACCCCAACTATTGTAGAATAAGTATAGCTTGTTATCTATTATTTGAAATGTCTTAGGGTTCACGCTTACCTTATCTCCTTTTAAAGCAATCGCATATGCACAATAACCTCCGTATTGAGGAACATACATAGCTGGATTTTCTAAAAAGGTTTGCAAGTTTTTATTACTTGAAAACTTATATTTTACACCCTTGTAAGTAGTAGCGTGCGCATCTTCTCCTTTTTCGGCAGTATTTGAAAAATAGGAAACCACGTCATATCCTTCTGCGGCGTATCCTTTTTTAAGATTAACATGTTCTTGCGAAAAAGCAAAAGTGCTTATAAAAAATAGTATTAATAATGCTTTCTTTTTCATAACACATATTAAGTCGGTTGTATGTAAGCTTACTTACAAAAAGTTTGAAACTTCTGGGTATGGTACTAAAGAGCTTACTAAAAGAGCAATACCATCTTTTACAATTAATGTTATACTTATTAATATGGCTACCACTAATATGGCAACAGACATATTGTTTTGTTTAATTTCTTGAAACTCATTAACACCTCTTGTAAGCATAGAAAATAAAAAGAAAACAGATCCATTTATAAAAATGGCAATAACAAAACCTATAAGTAAATACAAACCTGAATAGCCAAGGATTGAAATACCACTTATCGCTTCGCTTTGAGTAACCGATAACCGTATAAGATTAGTGATAGATGGAACAATTTCACTTAAAATTAGGCCTATAGAAAGTACAATACCTGATGTGAAAATGGTAAACGCTTTGTTATCACCTCTTAGGTCTTCTTTTGTGAAGAATAGCCTTTTTAAAATTTTATAAGAAAGAAATATAATGACAACACTACTTACTAAAGCGAGGACTATTTCTATAATCGAAAGAATAAATAATTGAGTATTCATAATTTTTTTATTTACTGGTTAGTATAACATCCCAATGGATAACATCTTTAAAATTGTATGGCAAAGTTCCTACTTTATAATACTTTGCTGTTGTTTCCCACAATAAATATTTTTTACCGTTATATAATTTATAGGTTCCAGCAGCAGGAATATTTAGCCCTATAATAGAGTGTTTGTAAAAATCACTATTAAGTATAGCGACGTCATAATTAAAATGCTTTAAAATAGCATATATAAGTACCGTTCTTGTGTCACAATCCCCTTTTAGGTTTTGTAAAAATGCTATGGGGGTTTGCACGCCATATAAAATATCACCTATACAACACTCAGGACAGTCCTCGAGAAGAGCTTTTATAGAATCTTCATAGTAGGATGCAGGCTTACATTCTTCTTGAAAAACAAACGAATATGGAATATCTTGGATACAACTTACTACCATTTCTGCAAACTCCATTTGGTTAAGTTTCTTTTCAAGATTTATTTTTTCAAAAGTATTGATAACAAGATCAAGGCTGGGAGTTTCTGTATAGTCTATATAATCGTACAAACCACCCCAAAAGTTTTTCGTTTTTGTATAATCATATTTTGAAGTATTTCCCTGTAGCCGTAAAAAATCTCTTTCTCGAACATTTAAGGTTCCTGTGTAATTGTTTCCGTAGTTGTCTTTCCACACCCTATTACTTTGAAATACAGGAATAGAATCATTTTCTTCATGATAATACACTTTTTTGACTCCTTCTGCCTTAGAAAAAGTATGTTTTGCATCTTCAAAAGCTGGAAATAATGAGCCTAAAAAACTGAAGAATACTTTAAAACTAAAAAGTAGAAGTAAAATTATTACTCCGTTCCTAAACATTGCTTTCTTGTATAATCCGCGAGAGAGAATATTTACAAATAATACAGATAAAAAAACAGCTATAGCAAGCGATATGTAGGTAGAGAAATTTAATATAGAATGAATAAACACAAAACCTACTAAACTAAATATACCTGTGAGTATAAACCATAGGCATCCGTTTTTTTCTCTTATAGGTGTTTTTGTCATAAAACTAATAAGTTACAACCTCGTATGTCACTAGTATCAAATCTACCTAAAATTTCAAAACTACCGTCTGTATGTAATTTTCCTAAATCTTGAGTTGCTATAAAGGAGCAAGAATAATAATTAGCAAGATCAATTACATTTATTCCTCCAGTCTTATTTTTAACATATGTTAGGGCATCTTCTGTGTCACGCGTGAGTATTTTCATCCATGAGGGGCATTTATAAATTCCGCTACCTACAGAGTAGGCTTGAGAGAGTAACTCTGTCATCCCATATTCACTATGTATTTTATTTACTCCAAAGCCTTTCTTTAAGGTAGTATGGAGTTCTTCTTTTATCATTTCTTTTCGCTTTCCTTTCATGCCACCAGTTTCCATTACAATTGTATTCTTTAATTGTAATTTTTGTTTTTCTATAACATCTAGTAGTGCGTAAGAAACTCCAAGTAGAATTGTTTTTTGATTTTGAGCTTCAAGAGATTTAATTTTTAAAAGTAGATTGTCAATGTCGTTAAGATAAAAACCACTCTCTTTAGAGTTAGTTTCTTTTATTAAGCAGTCAACCATATAAATTAAAGAAGAGCCTTCTCTTTCTAAATATGAGGGTAATAGTGCTAAAATAACATAGTCTTTAATGTTACCATAGATTTTTTTAAAACCATTTAAAAAACTAGCTTCATATAATTTGGTTGAGACTACATGGTGTTTGCTAGTGATGCTTCCTGTCGTGCCACTACTTATAAAAGTAATTTTCGATTTTTCTGAAGAAGAAATTACGTTATGACTTTTAAAAAACTGTATAGGTAAAAAAGGGATTTCCTTTATGTTTTTTACTCTTGAGGGGTCTACATTCAAAAAATCACAAAAGGTTCTATAAACTGCTACATTTTTATACTGAAATTGAAAAGTCTCTATAGCTGCGGCTGTAAATTGAGCTTCAGTAGTAATTTCAAATATAGAGTTTGGTAACATTATTTTTTCTGAAAAAAATTCTTTCAAAAATAAGCAAATAAAAAAGCCCCTTTTCAAAAAAGAGGCTTTCAAAATAATATTTAAGAAAAATTACTTAATAACCAATTTCTTAGTTACTGAAGCACCTTCTTGAGATATTTTTACTAAATAAATTCCACTTGTTAAAGCAGATACGTCTAATCTGTTTATAACAGAAGTATTTATAACTTGTTTTCCAATTACGTTGTAAACAGCTACCTGAATCTCTCCAGAAGTAGAAGTAGACTCAATATTTACAAATCCTTGATTTGTCGGATTAGGGTAGATAGTAAATCCTACTGTGTTTACATCTTCAACTCCTAAAGTTACATCGCTACTAGCTTCATCTGCATTTCTTGATGTAATGTAGTAACCACCATCATCTTCTCTTTCTGTAATAATACCAGTTATTAAAACTGCATTTGTAGGAACATCACTTCCTATATAGTTAACATCAAAGAAAGTAGTACGGAAATTAAATGTACCACCAGCATTTGTTAAAGCGTAAACAGTTCCTACATCCCATGTAGAACTAGCTGAGTTATCAATAGTTACTTCTTGTTGGATTTGAACTAACTCAGACTCGTAGTTACCAGGGTTAGCACTTAAATCTGACATGCTTACAACTTGTGGAGCAACTTGATTTCCTGTTGAAGAAGGAGCGCCAGGGTCTAGTGTTGGAACAAACTGTAACATTCCGTTAAAAGAACTAAGAGTACCAGTAATTCCAGAAATACCATCACCAAGCTCATAAGAAGTTGTTATATTTCCTCCATTGTCATCTATTAAGATTGCACCAGTTGCATCTTCAATAAACTTTTGATTTCTAAAATCTTGTTGGAACGTTAAAATAGCTTCTCCAGTTAATGTGTAAACTTCTCCTTCAAGAGATCCTCTTAATGTTGCAATATCTGCTACGTTAGTACCAGGATCACATGCTGGAGATGTAATTGTGTTAGATATATTACATAATGCACTAGTAATAGTATATGTAAAATCTGTTCCTTCGTTAACTCCAGAAATAATGATAGAACCAGAAGCTGTTGTTGAAGGATTGTCTCCAGAAACAGTACCTGCAGTAGTTACAATTGTATAAGTTTCAGTACCACCACCTGTAAAGTTTAATGTTGTAGTATAAGTGTCTGTTCCAGCTGTTACAGCATCACAAGTTACATCATCTACAAAAACACTTAAAGAACAAACTGTAGAACAGTTAATATTTGTTGCATTTAATGTAGGAAGTCCAACACAGTAAGTACCATCTGCAGAATTTCTTTGAATAGACTCAGTATCCTTCATGCCATTTGCATTTTCGTCATACTGAACAGTTTCGCCAAGAGCAGTTAATAAATCTGTATCATCTGGGTCTCCAGTTCCATACACTAATGCATCAATTAAATTTGTGTTTGTTACAGGTGTTCCATTTGGAAAGTTTGCAGCACTATCTTGATAAATAGCAATTGCATCTGCTCCATTTTGTATTGTATTATCAGGTCCTAAAGCGATATCAACACCAGGTACTGCATCACTACCAATAATTAAAAACCCATTTCCGTCTGTTGTAAATCCAGATAGATCTACAGTTGTGTAACTCTCGTCACTTGATCCATTATAGAGAACAACTATATATCCGTTAAGGTTAAAATTTGGAGTGTCAGAAAGTAATTCTATGAATTCTGCTGTATCAGTACTAGTTTGATCCGCATCAACTTCATTGATAACAATCTGACCAAAAGAAAAGCTAGCGGTTAAAAGTGCTAGTAAAAGTGTAATTTTTTTCATTATAATTAATTTAAATTTTTTGCAGGGCAAATATACATAAACAAATGGGGTTTTTTCACTCAGGGTATGTCTTTTATCAACAGTTTAACGATATGGTAACATTCACTAAGTTAAGGTGTTGTATTTTGTGGACTATTATGTTACTAGAGGGTTAACAATTCTAGCCTAGTAGCAATAATTAAAGTTGATTTAATATTATATTTGTAACAAAATAATAAGGGCAATACCTTCAAACCATGAAAAAGAAAGACACAAGAATATTACTAGTTGATGATGAACCCGATATCCTAGAAATTGTAGGTTATAATTTAACCTCAGAAGGATATAAAGTTACAACTGCTGAAAATGGTATTGAAGCTATTTCAGTAGCTAAG
>CAYGMB010000037.1:0-1519 GCA_964350765.1 uncultured Flavobacteriaceae bacterium | reverse complement strand
TTATATAACTAAACCAGTAAAGCCAAAAGTATTAGTTAGTAAAGTAAAAGCGCTTTTAAGAAGGTTTAAGCAACCAGTAGAAGAAGCGGCTAACATTAAACTTGGAAACCTTGTAATAAATAGAGAGGAGTATAAAATTATTAAAGGTAAAAAAGAGCTTATTTTACCTAGAAAAGAGTTTGAGTTGCTTGCTCTTTTGGCGTCTAAGCCTGGGAAGGTTTTTAAAAGAGAAGATATTTTGGATAATGTTTGGGGTAACGAAGTTGTAGTTGGTGGTAGGACTATAGATGTTCATATAAGAAAACTTAGAGAGAAAATAGGAGATGAGAAATTTAAAACTGTAAAAGGAGTAGGATATAAGTTTGTTGTTTAATGAATGTAAACTATAAAAAAACATACAGTTTTGCTGGTTATACATCTTCTGCAATAACCATACTCTTAACACTCGCTATGGGTGTTTTTTTTTACTTTGAGGCCTCCCTCAACTGGTGGCTCTTAGTATTATTTGCTATTTTATGTTATGTTTTTTGTTTTTTCATAATACAGTATAGAGTTCAACGATTTGTTTACAAAAGAGTTCAAAAAATTTATGATGATGTAAATCTATTAGAATCTTCCAACTTAAGCTCTCGAGTAACTACAGATATGGATACGCTTACAAAAGAAGTAGAGCGTTTTGCTGAAAATAAAAAACTTGAGATTGAAGCATTAAAAATTAGAGAAAATTATCGTAAAGAGTTTATTGGTAATGTATCACATGAGTTAAAGACGCCACTTTTTACTGTTCAAGGATACATTTTAACCCTCTTGGATGGTGCTATGAAGGATAAATCTTTGAGAAAGAAATACCTCCAACGAGCAAATAAGGGAGTAGAACGACTAATTTACATTATAAAAGATCTAGATATGATTACCAAGCTTGAGGTAGGTGATCTTAACTTAAATGAAGAAGATTTCAATATAATAGAGTTAGTTCAAAATGTTTTTGATCTTATTGAAATGAAAGCTGCAAAGAAAAACATTACCCTAACTTTTGATAAAGATTATGAGGACAGCATTTTTGTTTATGCAGATAGAGAACGTATTCAGCAGGTTCTAACAAATTTAGTTGTAAATTCAGTTAAGTATGGAAAAAATGCTGGTACTATTGAGGTTAGTATTGAAGACCTAATAAAAAATAAAGTAATAGTTAGAGTTACAGATAATGGCGAGGGGATTGCCGAAGAAAACATCCCTAGATTATTTGAGCGTTTTTATAGAGTAGATAAAAGTGGATCTAGAAAAGAAGGTGGTAGTGGTTTAGGACTTTCTATTGTTAAACACATTGTAGAAGCTCACAACGAAAAAATTTATGTTGAAAGCCAATTAGGAGTTGGTTCAGAGTTTTCATTCACTCTCGAAAAGTCTAAATAGCTCTTTAAAATTTTGTGCTTTAGTTAAACCCCCTAGCCCTTTATAAGCAATTATTTTTTTTATTTTTTTTCTGAAAACTTGTGCTGTTTACAAGAAGGTGCAATAC
>CAYGMB010000036.1:8878-11616 GCA_964350765.1 uncultured Flavobacteriaceae bacterium | reverse complement strand
TTTTAAAAAATGTTTGAAACACTTTTATCTTTTTCATTAGCAACACTTGCCTTAGCTATTTCTCCTGGTCCTGATAATATATATGTGCTCACCCAATCTTTAGTAAATGGAACTAAGAGTGGTATTGCTACAACTGCAGGTTTAATTAGTGGTTGTATTGTTCATACTGCATTATTAGCCTTTGGTATTTCTGCTATTATTATTGCATCTCAAACTTTATTTTATGGTATTAAAGTTATAGGTGCCTTGTATTTACTTTTTCTTGCTTATAAAGTTTTGAAAAGTAATGCTTCAATAATTTATACAGAAGATGCTCCAAAAAAAACCTATCTAGAATTATTTAAACAAGGGGTTTTTATGAATTTGGTTAACCCCAAAGTCATGATTTTTTTCTTGGCTTTTTTTCCAGCTTTTATATGGAATACTTCTGAAAGCACAGTCTACCAAATATTTATTTTAGGGGGTACTTTTATGGCAGTTTCTTTTTTAACTTTTAGTACAATTGCGATTTTAGCGGGTTATATTTCAAATTTTTTAAAGAACAACAAAAGAGTAGGGGTTGTTTTAAAATGGCTTCAAATAGTTGTTTTTGTAGGAATTGCAGTCTATATATTAATTCCTTGAAATTTTAAATCGCTCACTCGCAAATCGTAAATCAATAATGTATCTTTACAGAGATGCAAAAAATTAAACTTATAGAGTGTCCTCGTGATGCAATGCAAGGCATTAAAGATTGGATCCCAACAAAGAAAAAGGTACAATATATTCAGTCTTTACTACGCTGTGGATTTGATACTATAGACTTTGGTAGCTTTGTTTCACCAAAAGCTATTCCGCAAATGGTAGATACTTCACAAGTACTTTCGCAATTGGATTTATCTACTACGCAGAGTAAGTTATTAGCAATTGTGGCAAACGTACGAGGAGCACAAGATGCTGTAAAACATCCCGAAATTCAATATTTAGGATATCCATTTTCAATATCTGAAAATTTTCAGATGAGAAATACTCATAAAACTATAGCACAATCTATCGAGGTATTAAAACAAATACTAGAACTTGCAGAGGCAAATAATAAAGAGGTTGTTACCTATCTTTCAATGGGATTTGGAAACCCTTATGGAGACCCTTGGAATGTAGATATTGTTGGTGATTGGGCAGAAAAACTTGCTGCTATGGGAGTTAAAATTTTATCGCTTAGTGACACAGTAGGGACGTCTACTCCAGAAATTATAGACTATTTATTTTCAAATTTGATTCCTAAGTATCCAGCAATCGAGTTTGGTGCGCATTTACATACTACACCTACGGCTTGGCATGAAAAAATAGATGCAGCTTACAAAGCAGGGTGTTATCGTTTTGATGGTGCCATACAGGGTTTTGGGGGATGTCCCATGGCAAAAGATGATCTTACTGGTAATATGCCTACCGAAAAAATGCTAAGTTATTTTACTGCTGAAAAAGCAGATAATGACATAAATCCAATGTCTTTTGAAAGTGCCCACAATGAAGCCACAAAAATCTTTTCTAAATATCATTAAAATGAAATTTTTTAATTTTTTACTCTTGTCAATTCTTTTTGCTGGATGTACAACAACAAAAAATGTTGTTCAAAAACAAAAGGACGATGGTAGCATTACTTTAAAGTTTGTACAAGTAAACGATGTTTACGAAATAGCCCCTTTGAGTGGTGGTAAATATGGTGGTATGGCTCGAGTAGCTTATGTAAGAGATTCAATCAAAGCAGAGAATCCAAATACTTATTTGTTTATGGCAGGAGATTTTTTAAATCCCTCTTTGCTAGGTACTGTAAAGTTAAATGGAGAACGTATACGTGGAAAACAAATGATTGAAGTTATGAATGCTATGGATTTTACTTTAGTCACTTTTGGTAATCATGAATTTGATATTGACGAAATAGATTTACAAAAGCGATTAGATGAGTCTACCTTTCAATGGATGAGCTCTAATACTTTTCAGAAAGTGGAGACTAAAACAAAACCATTTATTTCTAGTAAGGGAGCTATACCAACTAGTTTTGTTCTAAATGCGGTTGATAAGGATGGAACAACAGTTGATATTGGTTTTGTAGGTAGTACAATTCCTTCTAATCCTAAAGAATATGTTTTTTATGGTGATGTATATGACTATTCACAACAGGCGTATACAGCAATTAAGGATTCTGTAGATTTCTCAATTGGACTTACGCATCTGGAAATAGAACAAGATGTAACTTTTGCGAATAAAATGCCTGAACTGAAGTTAATAATGGGAGGGCATGAACATAATAATATGCTAGTGCCTACAAATAACGGAGTTGTGGCAAAAGCAGATGCTAATGCAAAAACTGTTTATGTGCATACGCTTGTTTATGATACTACAACGAAACAACTAAGTGTAGATTCTCAATTAGTTCCAATTGATGATAAAACCCCTTCTAGTCCTATAGTAAAATCAATTGTTGATAAATGGAATGTAATACTTGAAGAAAAAATAAAAGAAGTTATAGAAGACCCTTACGAAGTTATTTACGAAGCTAAAATACCACTAGATGGTACAGATAGTGCAAGCAGAGGAGTGCAAACCAACCTGGGAGAAATTATTACAAATGCTATGGCACTTTCATTTAATACAGAAGTAGACGGAGCTATTGTAAATGGAGGCTCTATACGTATAGATGATCAATTAAGTGGCGATGTTACAAGTATGGATATTTTTAGAGTACTTCCTTTTGGAGG
>CAYGMB010000036.1:0-8868 GCA_964350765.1 uncultured Flavobacteriaceae bacterium | reverse complement strand
AAAATTATCTGGAGCTTTACTTAAAGAAGTTTTAGATTATGGTAAGTCCAAAGGAGGAACAGGAGCCTATTTGCAACGTTATAATATTACTGAAAATAATACGTATGGCTGGAATGTAGGTCCAATGGAAATTGATACTGAGAAAGTCTATACTATCGCTATTAGTGATTTTTTATTAAAAGGGTTTGATATCCCATTCTTAACAAAAGATAATGTTGGTGTTTTAGAAGTTTATGAACCTACAGAAGACGAAGCAGCAGCAGATATTAGAAAAGCTGTAATTCAATATTTAAAATCCATTAAATAAAATTAACAAGAATAATTTATATTAGAGTCCATAATAAAGTACCTATGATTAAAAAATTTATAAAATACTTTTTATTAGTTGCGCTTGCAGCACTTGTTGTAATACAGTTTATAAGACCAGATAAGAATGAACAAGGTTACGATACTGTTTTGGCTTTTGAAAAAGATACAAAGCCTTCAGCAGCGGTAGCTACTATTTTAAAAGAAAACTGTTACGATTGTCATAGCAATCAAACAAGATATCCTTGGTATGCAGAAATTGCACCTATCTCTTTCTGGCTAGAAGAACATGTAGAACATGGTAAAGGAGACTTTAATGTATCAGAGTGGGAGAGCTATTCAGTTAAAAAGAAAGACCACAAGTTAGAAGAGCTAATCGAGGAAGTAGAAGAGGGGCATATGCCATTAGACAGCTATACTTGGATTCATGGTTCACTTAGCGAAGAAGAAATGACCCAGTTACTACAATGGGCAACACTTGCTAGACTTCAATATAAATCTGAGTTAGAAGTATCATCTAAGTAATTTATTATCAGAAAGTTTTCAAGTTTAACACAAAGTCTATTTGAATTTAATCTAAATAAGCTTGCATAAACTATAAAGGGGTTTTATTTTTGCTGAAAAAATAACAAACTATTTATATTCAGTCTAAATAAAACAAAATGAAAAAGATTTTATTATTCTTAGCAGTTTCAACACTTTTTTTAACCTCATGTTCGTCTGATGATGAAAACGGGGATACTACAAACCAAGTTGAAGCCCCATCAACATATACATTTACAAGAAATGGTGAATCAACAGTTTCTTTTAGTGGACAAACTACACGTATTGCAATGTCTGAAGAAACTATAAGCGCATTTAATAATTTTGATGTTTCTACTGAGACATCTCTATTAAATATGTTTAATCATCAAGAAGGAGCAAACGATTTTAGCGATCCTGAGCTTAATGCAAGTGACAAAAGCATGAGAAGTAAAACTGCAGCATCTCGAGACTTCTTTAGTGCTAACACTTCTGAGGCTGCATTAATAAAAGAAACTTTTGATAATTACATTACAACACAAATTAACGAAGTTTACCCTAACGAGATGACAAGTGCATCTCCAGGAGTTGCAGGACAAATTGCAGATGGATCCTCTACACGTTACGTAACAGGAAAAGGGTTAGAAATGAATCAGACCTTTGCCAAGGGTCTTATTGGAGCTCTAATGGTAGATCAAATGCTAAATAATTACTTGAGTACTTCAGTTTTAGATGAAGCTACAAATGTTTCTGATAATGATAATGATATCCCTGCTGAAGGTAAAGTATATACAACTATGGAGCATAAGTGGGATGAGGCTTATGGTTATCTATTTGGAGCATCTCCTAATACTGCAGATCCTGTAGCAACTATTGGTGACGATGATAGTTTTTTAAACAAATATTTAGGTAGAGTAGAAGGTGACACAGATTTTGCAGGAATCGCACAAGAGGTTTATGATGCTTTAAAATTAGGTAGAGCTGCCATTGTAGCTAAAAATTATGATGTTCGTGATGAGCAAGCTGCTATTGTAAGACAAAAAATTTCTGAAGTAATAGCAATTAGAGCTATTTATTACTTACAGCAAGGTAAGAATGCTATTCAAAATGAAGATATGGGTGCTGCTTTTCATGACCTTTCTGAAGGATATGGATTTGTTTACAGCTTACGTTTTACAAGAAACCCAAATACTAATGAGGCTTTCTTTACTAGAAATGAAGTAGACAGCTACATATCTCAATTAATGAATGATGGTGCAAATGGACTATGGGATGTAACACCAACAACACTTGATAGTATTTCTCAGGCTATAGCAGCTAAGTTTGACTTTACTGTAGAACAAGCAGGAAGTACTAATTAGGAAATACAAGTTAGTCATTAAACTAGCTAGTTATTATAATACAAAATGCTAGCTAGTCTTTATAATTTTGCAGAAAATGAAAAATACGTTTAAAGTTTTAATTTTAATATTTGTTTCAGTTGTTCTCTATTCCTGTTCTTCTGGCGACGATAGTACTGTCGCACAGCAGGATAATTTTGACAGAGAGGCGATGTTAGTAAATTGGGCAGATAACATCATTATTCCATCCTATACTAATTTTAAAACGGCTACCGATAATTTAAACGCTGAAGTTACTTCGTTTACAGATTCACCATCAATAAGTGGTTTGCAATCGTTAAGAGCTGTATGGTTAAACACATATTTAGAGTTTCAAAAAGTTTCTATGTTTGAAATTGCTAAAGCAGAAGAAATTAACTTTCGAAATAGATTAAATGTATATCCCACTAATGCTTCAGAAATAGAACAGTTAATTGTAGATGGCAACTATGATTTTTCTTTACCATCTACATTAGATGCACAAGGTTTCCCAGCAATAGATTATTTATTACATGGACTTGGCACAACTGATGAAGAAATACTGTCTTTTTACACTACAAATGCTAATGCGAATAATTATAAAGAATATCTTACTAATCTTAGTGCTACAATAGATTCTCTTAGTGCAATTGTTTTAGACGATTGGGTTGCAAATTACAGAACTACTTTTGTAGCAAACACAGGGTCTTCGGCAAATGGTTCTGTAGATAAACTAGTAAATGATTATCTATTTTACTACGAAAAGGCTCTAAGGGCCGGTAAAGTTGGTATTCCTGCTGGAGTGTTTTCTGGGGAACCACTTCCAGGAAATGTTGAGGCTTTTTATAGACAAGATATCTCAAAGCAATTATTACTTGAGGCATTAACGGCAACACAAAATTTCTTTAATGGTAAATATGCAAACAGTAGTACAAAGGGCGAGAGTTTAAAATCATATCTTGATTTTTTAAATACTATTAAAAATGGTGAAGATTTAAGTGCTCTTATAAATAATCAATTTAATACTGCTCGTAATACTATAAATGGGCTAAATACTAATTTTGTATCTCAAATTCAATCTAATAACGGTGAGTTTCTTTCAGCTTATGATGAGCTACAGCGTAATGTTGTTTTGCTTAAAGTAGATATGCTACAAGCACTAAGTATTGATGTAGATTTTGTAGATGCAGACGGTGATTAATGAATAAAACTATTAACACATACCTAAACTCATATACAAAGGCCGCTCCACTTGCGGTCTTTCGTATTTTCTTTGGTGTAATGATGTGTGTTAGTATTATACGTTTTTGGAGTAAAGGCTGGATAGATAAACTTTACATTCAACCTACTTATTTTTTTAAATACTATGGGTTTGAGTGGGTTCAACCTCTTGGTATACATACTTACGTTTTATTTGCAGTTTGTGGGCTTTCGGCATTTTTTGTTGCTGTAGGTTATAAATATAGAATAGCAATTATTACATTTTTCTTAAGCTTCACATATATTGAGTTGCTTGATAAAACTACCTATCTTAACCACTACTATTTTATAAGTATCCTCAGCTTTTTACTTATTTTTTTACCTGCTAACGTTTACTTTTCTATAGATTCAAAAATAAATCCTAAGAAACTTTTTGCAGAAGTTCCAAAATGTACAATAGATAGTATTAAATTGTTACTTTTTATTGTGTATTTCTATGCCGGTTTGGCAAAGCTTAATAGTGATTGGCTTTTTGACGCAATGCCTTTAAAGATATGGTTGCCCTCTAAATATGATATTCCGTTATTAGGTGATTTATTGCAGCAAGAATGGTTGCATTATACATTTAGTTGGAGTGGTGCATTGTATGATCTCCTAATTCCGTTTTTGCTTTTTTATAAGCCTACTCGATGGTTTGCCTTTGGGTTAGTAGTTATCTTTCATGTATTAACTAGAGTTTTATTTCCTATTGGGATGTTTCCTTATATAATGATTGTAAGTGCGCTTATCTTTTTTGATGCTACATTTCATGAAAAAATAATAGGATTTATAGCAAAAGTTTTCAGAATAAATTCTCACAAAATCAAGTCAATTTCAGAAAAAAGACAGCTACCTAAAAAGAAAGGAGCTATTCTACTGGTAGGTTGTTTTTTTATTATTCAATTACTACTGCCATGGCGTTATTTAGCTTATCCAGATGAATTATTCTGGACTGAAGAAGGATACCGTTTTTCTTGGCGAGTGATGTTAATGGAAAAAGCAGGCTATGCTCAATTTAAAATAAAAGATACCATAAGCGGCAAACAGTTTTTCGTAAATAATTCAGATTTCTTATCTCCATTTCAAGAAAAGCAAATGAGTACACAGCCTGATTTTATTTTACAATATGCTCATTTTTTAGGAGAACATTTTAAGCAAGAAGGACATAAGAATGTAGCTGTTTTTGTTGAGAGTTACGTTGCGCTAAATGGTAGATTAAGCCAACCCTATATTGACCCAGAAGTTAATCTCTTAGAACAGAAAGAATCCTTTAAACATAAGGATTGGATATTAAAATTTAATGATGAAATTAAAGGATTGTAATATGAACTACGCAAAAAAAGGATTGCTTTTTTCACTACTATTTTTTTGCTTTTACGTAAGTAGTATCGCTCAATTTTCTATTACTGGAAAAGTACTTTCGGAAACAGATAACACTCCCGTTGAGGGAGCAGAGGTATATTTAACATCAATTGGTATAACTACAAAAACAGATGCTTCTGGAAACTTTAGTTTTAATAACCTTTCTAATGGTGACTATAACATTGCGGTTTTTTCTTTTGAATTTGAAGTCGTTGAAAAGGTTATTTCGGTTTCAGAAAATACCACTGTAGTTTTTGAGTTACCGCTTTTAGCCTCTCAACTTTCAGAAGTAGTAATAACTAAACGAAAAGAAAAAATATTTGCTTTAAAACAATTACGTCAAGTTGAAGGAACCGCTGTGTACGCTGGTAAAAAGAGTGAAGTGGTTGTTGTGGATAATCTAGTAGCTAACTTAGCTGTAAACGCTCCACGACAAGTTTATAGTCAAGTGGTTGGACTTAATATTTACGAAAACGGAGATGCTGGTTTACAATTAAATATTGGAGGAAGAGGACTAGACCCAAATCGGTCGGCCAATTTCAATATTAGACAAAATAACTATGATATTAGTGCAGATGTATTAGGGTATCCCGAGAGTTATTACACCCCTCCCGCAGAAGCAATACAAGAAATACAAATTGTACGTGGGGCAGCATCATTACAATATGGAACCCAATTTGGGGGACTTATTAACTTTAAAATGAAACGCCCTAACCCTTCAAAAAAGATAGAGTGGGTATCTAGGCAAACTGTAGGCTCTTACAATTTACTTACATCATTTAATAGCCTTAGTGGAACAGTAGGTGATATTAGTTACTACACTTATTTTAATTATAAAGAAGGTGATGGTTGGAGAGATAATTCAAATTTTTCAGCTAGAAATTATTTTGCACATGTTGGGTACCAACTTTCAAACAATACCAAAATTGAAGGAGAACTCACACTATTTAACTATTTAGCTCAACAAGCAGGAGGACTTACAGACGTGCAATTTAATGAAGACCCGAGTTTTACAAATAGAGAACGTAATTGGTTTGACATAGATTGGAAGGTTTATTCATTACGATTAGACCACACGTTTTCGTCTAAGACTAATGCTAGTTTACAATTTTTTGGTCTAGACGCTACTAGAAGTGCTGTAGGTTTTAGGCAAAACAGAGTGTCACAACCTGATGATAATGGCCCAAGAGAATTGTTAGTAGATAATTTTTCTAATTGGGGATTGGAGGGTCGAGTTCTTACTAAGTACAATATATTCAATAATGAATCAATACTTTTATTAGGTTCTAAATATTATAACGCAGAGAATAATCAACGTCAAGGTCCTGGAAGTGACGGTATAGGTCCTGATTTTACATTTCAAGAAGAAGCGTTTCCTAATTTTGAACGACAAGCAAACTTCACGTTCCCAAATACCAATCTAGCCTTCTTTGCTGAAAACGTTTTTAATATTTCAAATAAATTTTCTGTAACACCAGGGATTCGCTGGGAAACAATTAGTACTAAAAGTGAGGGGTCCTTTAAAAATATTGTTGTAGATCTAGCAGGTAATGTTATATTAAATGAAGAAATTCCAGATAATAGAACCTTTAATAGAAATTTCTTTTTATTAGGTTTAGGGACTACTTATAAAGTGAATAAGTCATTAGAGTTATATGCAAATGTGAGCCAGAATTATCGCTCTGTAACTTTTAATGATATTAGAATTGTAAACCCATCTTTTGTAATTGATGAGAATATAAAAGATGAAGAAGGATACACCATGGATATTGGTGCTAGAGGTACAATTAATAGATTAGTCTCTTACGATATTAGTATTTTTGGGTTGCGATATGATGATAGACTAGGCGAGGTTTTATTTGAAGATACAGATGGTAGTATCAAACGAAGAAGAGGGAATATTGGAGATGCTTTTATTTATGGTTTAGAGTTTTTTGCAGATTGGAATATTCAAAAAACTTTCTTCTCAAATAGTACTAATAAAAGATTCAATGTTTTTACAAACCTAGCCATAACAGATTCAGAGTACTTAGCTTCTGAAGAGTCAAATGTGGTGGGAAATAATGTAGAATTTATTCCAACAGTAAACTTGAAAACTGGCGCTACCTTTGGATATAAAAATTGGCTAGCTAGTTTACAGTATTCATATGTTGGAGAGCAGTTTACAGATGCTACCAATGCTCCACAAGATGTAAATGATAATCAAAGAGGGATTGAAGGAAGTATTCCTGCTTATGGTGTGTTAGATTTTTCAACTTCTTACACCTATAAAAAATGGAAACTAGAAGCAGGTATAAGTAATTTGCTTAATGAATCTTATTTTACGAGAAGAGCAACAGGATATCCAGGTCCAGGAATTATCCCAGCTGAACCTATTACATTATATACAACACTCCAGTTTAAACTGTAGTTGTAATTACGCTTTACCTCCAGCTTGAGGCGCCCATGAACCGCAAAGCATTCCTGGTGCAGCTTTAGTTGGATTTGCACAATCACTTTCTTCGTATCTTGTACAGGTTACACAATTACGTTCATCCTGAACTTTCATTTCAAAGTGATCACATGTATAATGTGTATTAACCATAACCTTATGTTTTGAACATACGTTACCATCCATTAAATGATCACAATTACTACTATTATTTGCAAGTCTAATAGCCATATCTCTTATTTTATATTACTAAAATTACGATGGGACTTTTCAAGAAACAATATAAATAGTTGTATTGCTGTATTTTGTATTTAGATTTAGTAAGAATAACACTAAATGTTGTAGTGGAATTAATAAATGATATTTTCCATAATTTAGTTGTATATTTGCATGCAATTAATACTTAACTACTTTCGGTTCTTCGGAAGATAATTTAATTGCGATGACTGCACACGAAAACAAAATTTTAGGAGAAGGTTTAACTTACGACGATGTATTATTAGTCCCTGCCTATTCTGAAGTATTACCTAGAGAAGTTTCTATTAAAACAAAGTTTACTAAAAACATTACACTTAACGTTCCTATTGTATCTGCTGCAATGGATACAGTTACCGAAAGTGCTATGGCTATTGCTATTGCAAGAGAAGGGGGAATTGGAGTGTTACACAAAAACATGACAATTGAGCAACAAGCAGCTCAAGTACGTAAGGTAAAGCGTGCAGAAAGTGGGATGATTCAAGATCCAGTTACTCTTACAAGCAAACATACTGTTAGAGATGCTCAAAATACAATGCGTGAGTATAGTATTGGTGGAATTCCAATTGTGGATGATTCAGGTATTCTAATAGGTATCGTAACTAATCGTGATTTACGTTTTGAAAAAAACTACAGTAGATTACTTAGTGAAGTTATGACTTCCGAAAATTTAGTTACTGTAGGCGAGGGAACGTCTTTACAGCAAGCCGAGGTTATTCTTCAAGAAAATAAAATTGAAAAGCTCCCTGTCGTAGAAGATAATGGTAAGCTCCTTGGTCTTATAACATTTAGAGATATAACAAAGCTTACGCAAAAACCCAATGCTAATAAGGATCAATATGGTCGACTTAGGGTTGCGGCAGCTCTTGGGGTTACAAGTGATGCAGTAGATAGGGCAGAGGCATTAGTAAACGCTCAAGTAGATGCTGTAATAATTGATACTGCGCACGGTCACACTAAAGGTGTAGTTTCAGTTTTAAAATTAGTAAAAGAAAAGTTTCCAAAATTGGAAGTAATAGTTGGAAATATAGCGACTGGTGATGCTGCAAAATACTTAGTCGAAGCTGGAGCAGATGCTGTAAAAGTTGGAATTGGACCTGGATCTATTTGTACTACTAGAGTGGTGGCTGGTGTAGGTTTTCCTCAATTTTCTGCTGTATTAGAAGTAGCTGCTGCCATTAAGGGAAGTGGTATTCCAGTTATTGCAGATGGAGGAATTAGATATACTGGTGATATTCCTAAAGCAATTGCAGCTGGTGCAGACACAGTAATGTTGGGGTCATTGTTGGCTGGTACTAAAGAATCTCCAGGAGAAACAATTATATATGAGGGAAGAAAGTTTAAGTCTTATAGAGGAATGGGATCTGTTGAAGCCATGAAACAAGGCTCAAAAGA
>CAYGMB010000035.1:0-11789 GCA_964350765.1 uncultured Flavobacteriaceae bacterium | reverse complement strand
CATATTGCAGATGCACTTTCTAAGGAAGGGCAAGATGTTACCATTATAGATAAAATGAAATCTCCTTACTTACGGGAAGACCAACACTTTGTACAGGGAGATATCCAAGACTTAGATTTTTTGATTGAAAATCTTAAGGGTATGGATGCGGTGTATCATCTTGCAGCGCTTGCAGATTTAAATGAAGCCAAGTCAAAACCCATTGAAACGGTTAAGGTAAATGTCTTGGGTACTGTAAATATGCTAGAGGCTAGTAGAGTAAATAATATTAAAAGATTTGTTTTTGGTTCTACAGTCTATGTGTATAGTAGGGAAGGGGGCTTTTACCGCTGTAGTAAGCAAGCAAGCGAAACCTATGTAGAGGAATACCAAAAAAAGTATGGATTAGACTATACCATTGTCCGTTACGGAAGTTTATATGGCCCTCGTACCGATGAAACAAATGGAGTCTATAGATTGCTTAAGAATTACATAGACAATAAAACCATAGAGCATTCAGGCAGGTCCAATGATAAACGTGATTATATCCACGTCTATGATGCAGCAAGGTTAAGCGCCCAGATGCTGGAGGAACAGTATGTAAACAAAAATATTATACTAACTGGTAATGATAATCTACAAGTTTCTGAACTTTTTAAAATGTTTGAAGAGATTTTAAACATGAAAAAAGAAGTTGTCTTTTTAGGGGACCAAGGTAGAGGCAATGGTCATTACAATATTACGCCGTATGCCTACACACCAAAGTTGGGTAAAAAACTAATCTCTCCAGAATATGTGGATATGGGACAAGGGCTTATTCAGTTAGTTGAGGAGATCATGATGTCAAAGCAAGAAGAGTAATGAGAAAGATAACCGATTTTAGCTGCTATTTTTTTGATTTCGATGGTGTAATCTTAGAATCTGCTTCCATTAAAACCGAAGCATTTGGTGAGTTGTATGAAGCCCAAGGGATTTCAGAACAAGTTATTGAGTATCATTTGGCACATCAAGGGGTTTCTAGATATGAAAAATTTGATTGGATAGCCAAAAATCTTTTGAACACCACTATTTCTGAAGAAGAAAGTAAACAATTGGGAGCAGAGTTTACAAAATTGGTTAAGCAAAAAATACTCGCGGCACCCTTTGTTGAAGGAGTAGAAGAAGTGTTAAAAAAACTGAAAGCTGAGAACAAAAAAATGGTCATAGCTTCAGGGACACCTCAAAATGAGCTTAGAACCATAGCCAAAGAAAGAAATATCGACTCTTATTTTGATGAAATACATGGAAGTCCTACCAAAAAAGACATCATTGTAAACAATTATATTTCCCAAGAGGGTATTGATGTCGCAAAGTGTTTGTTTCTAGGAGATGCCTCAACCGATTATGAAGCAGCGCAAAAATCTGGCACACACTTTTTTGCAAGGGTTACCCCAGAACTAGTAGATTACTGGAGAGATAAAGAAGTGACATTCAAGAGAAATAATTTTAAAGGTCTGGTTTGAATTTAAAGCAATATCCAAACAAACAAGAAGCCACAAAAGCAGTTTTTGATATAATTGCTAGTAAAATCAGAGATAATGCCTCAAAAAAGGAGCAGCGTTCCATTGGTTTTTCTGGTGGTTCAAGTCCTTTGATTTTATTTACAATGCTTAATATTTTCTTTAAGGAGAATCCTGCGTTGCTATCTTTTATAACAATTGGTTGGGTGGATGAAAGAATGGTGTCTTACAATAATGAGAGAAGTAATTATGGTAATGCGATACAACGTTTTCCTTTACTCAAAGAGATAAAAGCTGTTTTTCCTTTTCCTTATATTTCACAAGAAAAAGATTTTTCAGAAGAAAATATAAAGGATACCTTTTCTAAAGCTGTTTTTTATAAAAACGGAAGGTTTGAATTTGATATTTCAATTTTAGGAATGGGTGATGATGGTCATACGGCATCAATATTTCCGGGTGTTTTGCCAATAAAGAAAGTACATAACCTAGAATTTGTAAAGCATCCAGAAATCGATGAATATAGAATATCCCTTTCCCTAGCAAGTATAAATTTGTGCAGTAATAAGTATGTGCTGGTTTTTGGAGACGGTAAAAAGGAAATGCTTAACAATGCAAGAAACGGGTTACAAAAGTTTCCCATAACCAAAATAATGGATACAAATACTACGGTGTTTACAAATATAGAGCTATGAAGAAAAAAATTCTCTTTGTAAGGCCCACATTAGGCTTTGGGGGGGCAGATAGGGTGACGTTAAACCTTTTAAAAGGATTTGACAGAGACCATTTTGCCTGTGACTTGGCACTTATGCGTGCAGAGGGGGATTTTTTGAACGATGTACCCAAAGATGTAAATATCTATAATGGTAATGTGTCGTCTTTGTGGAGCTTTTGGAAGCCCCTTTCAAAAATCATTAAAAATTCAGAATACGATGTGGTATATTCTACCTGTGGTGGTGCGGCTATTCCTTTAATGATTGCGGTAAAGATTTCAAAATTTAAGGGTATTTCGGTTGTTTCTGAAAGAGGCGCTCTTTCACGTGCGGGAGTAAATTCAGCTAAGAGAAAATTTATGCTCTTTTTAAAAAAATATCTTTACAAGCATGCCGATTGGGTAACGACTGTTTCAAAAGGAGTTGCAGAGGAGTGTCATATAAAATTAAAAGTATCCAATGAAAAACTTAGGGTGGTAAACAACCCAATTATTAATAGTGACCTCGAAGAACAAAAGAAAGAAGAAGTGACACACTCTTTCTTTACTTCTAATAGACCTATGGTACTTGCTGTGGGTCGATTTGTTCATGAAAAAGATTACCACACTCTTATAAGGGCTTTTAAGTTAGTAAGGCAGAACATGAATGCTGGTTTGTTTATATTAGGAAAAGGACCTTTAGAAGAACAAATTAAAGAGATGGTAGAAAAAGAAAATCTGTCTAAGGATGTTTGTTTTGCTGGTTTCGATAAAAACCCTTTTAAGTATATGTACAATACAGATGTTTTTGTACTTTCTTCAAGGAATGAGGGTATGCCTGGGGTATTAGTGCAGGCAATGGCTTGCGAAGCCGCTTGCGTATCTACAGACTGCCCCACAGGCCCCAATGAGCTTATTGTGGATGGAGAGAGTGGGTTTTTGGTACCTGTTGAAGATTATAAAACTATGGCTGAAAAAATAGAAGTAATACTTGCTAACCAAGAGCTAAAAAAATCTTTTAAGGCAAAAGCAAGGGAGCGAGTAAACAAATACGAAGAAGCTGCTGGTGTGGACTCTTACTTTAATTTTTTGTAAATGGATAATCAGCTTATCATACTCATAACAAACCCTAACCACCATTGGTTAAATGCAAAGCCAATAATTGAGTACGCGCTAGAAAAAGGAACACAGGTAAAGCTATTATCATTTTGTGGACTGCGCAGACTGCCTGCCCCCAAGGACCCTTTGCTAAACAAAATTGAGTTTTACGAATGGGGTAAAGTTTTCTCTAAAGAAAATAGAAAGGCTAGTCTTGATGCTGCTGTTTCCAAAGAGTCTAAAAAAAAGCAGTTGCTTCAAAAAGTACTCTACACTTTCTTCTTACTCCCTTTTTTAAAGAAGCATACCAACAGTTTATCCCAAATTTTGATATTTAACGATGCAGCCTATCCCATGCATTTGTTCTGCAACTATTTTAATAAAAAGGAGATACAATACTACTTATTACAGGAAGGGATACGGTTTCCATTGCCCAATGTACCTGAGAATAACTCGTATGGAGCAAGCGGAGCCAAAGCTATTTTTTGTTGGGGAGAAGAACCTAAAGAGCATTTTTTAAAAGTAACAAAAGGGCTAGATACAAAAGTATATGTTACTGGAGCACCGCGTTACATTGCAACACGTAAGGAATATTCGCAGTATAAAAATGATGATAATACACTTGGCATTTTTACAAATCCGATAGACCAACTTGGTTTTTGTACCCTAGCTGAAAAACAACAAGTATTTGAAAACTTTGTAATACATACCAAAGAGTGGTTGCTTGCTAATAATAGTACACTTTTATTAAAAATCCATCCCGGTGAACAATGGAGCACCTATGAAACCGTATTGAACAAACATAGTGTTGCATATAAGAGAGGGCCTAAAGATATTTTTAGGGCAATTACCATGGTAAAAGCAGGAGTTATTATGGCTTCCACAGTTGGGTTAGAGTTATTAATGTTTGAAAAGAACCTAGCACAACTTCCATTACCAAATGGGAAGTATATTTTTGATTACATAGATGGTGCAGTTGCTTATCCCATCCCCAATAACGATTTTGATGTATCTTCTTGGGATACTTGGTGGGATAACCTAGAAACTGAGACCATAAAAAAAAATAGAAGTAACTTTCTTACTAACTATTTAGTTCAAAATGACGATTGCGTAAAAACTATTTATAATATAATGCTTAATTAATGCTCAATGTCTTTAAAAATACAATCGGCTCAAAAGGGTGGCTTAAATACTGGTCATTATACCTTTTGTTAATGCCGTTTTATTTTTTTAAGGCTGGGAACCCTCAAGTGTCTGATGTTTTTATAAGCTTTGTCATCGGAGTTTTTTTATTAAGAGGGAATTCTCTTTATCTAATGAAATTTAAATTTAATAAGTTTTTCTTAAGCTTCATTATTTACGCAACAGTAATTAATTTTATAGTAGCTATTAGTATGATGGGAAAATACAGTAAAGGTCTACCATGGTTCATTATTATATCCTTTTATATATATAATTTACTCGTTTATAGTTTTGCAATACGTCTTTTTTACATTTATGGAAGTAAGTTTTTAAAAACAACTATATATAGCCTAGTATTAATTTGTATCTTACAATTAGGTTTATCATATTTTTTAAACTTTGGAGGCAGCAGAGATAGCTTGTTCTTTGACAATCCTAACCAATTGGGATATTATGCCATAAGTGTATTAACTTTAATTTTACTTTTAGAAAAGTATGTTTCCATAGGAAAGTTATGGGTGTATGCTTCTATTTTACTTTGTACATATTTTACATTTATTAGTGTGTCTAAAGCTGCTATTGGAGCTATTATATTATTGGCAATGGTATATCTAATTTCCAATAATATCTTAAAGGTTAAAACCTTGATTAGGGTTGTTTTGTTAGGACTTGTTTTGGTTGTTATTTCTCTATTTACTTCGCTGGGAAGCGGGTTAACCGATAGGTTACAAGGAAGATTGGATAAATCTGTAAAACCTACAGAAATATCAGAGTGGGAATATAGAGGCTATGATAGGATCTCAAACCATCCAGAATATTTAATATTAGGTGCTGGTGAGGGAGCTTACAATAGGTTTGACACATATATAGAAAACCACGAAATACATTCGTCTTTTGGAACCTTACTATTCTGCTACGGTATCCCTGGTTTAATTTTATTTATTCTCTTTATTAAGTCTATTGTAAAAGGTGTTAAAAAAGCAACATTACTGTATTTAATCCCTGTAATAGCTTATGGGGTTACACATATGGGGCTTCGTTTTACTATGTTTTATATTGTTTTGGCAATTTTTCCTATCATAGCACTTTCAGAAAAATATATAACAACACCCCAAGCATAGCGTAGTAAAAAATGAAAAAACCTAAACTAATCCGTATAACAACCATCCCGTTGTCACTACAAAAGTTATTGGAAGGGCAGTTGCGATTTATGAGTGATTATTTTGAGGTTACAGTAATTTCTTCGGAAAAAGAAAAATTGGAAGCCTATGCAAAAGAGGAAGGAGTTAATTTTTATTATACTCACCTTACCCGAAAAATCACACCATTTCAAGACGTATTGGCAATTATAAAACTCTTTTTCTATTTCAGAAAAGTAAAGCCTGCCATAGTGCACACACATACCCCAAAAGCTGGGATGGTAGGAATGATAGCTAGTTTTTTAGCAAGGGTGCCCAATAGATTGCATACCGTTGCCGGGTTGCCATTAATGGAAACCAAAGGACTAAAAAGAACCATACTTATATGGGTTGAAAAACTAACCTATAGGTGTGCGACCAAAGTATATCCAAATGCTAAGGGGTTGCTCGAGTTTATTACTGAAAACAAGCTGAGTATACCCAAAAAGACCAAAATTATTGGTAGTGGGAGTTCTAATGGGATTGATTTGGATTATTTTTCTCCTAGTACACAAATTTTAGAAACTAGAAGTTCAATCAGAAAAGAATATGGAATAAACCAAGATGCGTTTGTTTTTATCTTTGTCGGGAGATTGGTTGGAGATAAAGGTATAAACGAGCTTATTGCCGCATTTAGTAAAATTTCAAAAGAACGAAACAATACAGTACTCCTTTTAGTGGGGTCTTATGAGAATGATCTTGACCCTTTATTTCCAGAAACACTAACAGCGATAAAGAGCGATAAAAAAATTATAACCACAGGGTTTCAAAATGATGTTCGGCCTTTCTTTTCTGCTAGTGATGCGTTGGTGTTTCCAAGCTATAGGGAGGGCTTCCCAAATGTAGTATTACAGGCTGGTGCTATGGGTTTACCTTCTATTGTGAGTGATATTAATGGTTGCAACGAGATTATAACCGCGAATGAGAATGGACTTATTGTCCCTGTAAAAAATGGTGAAGCTTTAGTTGCTGCTATGAAATCCTTTATTGAAGATAAAGAGGTATATTTAAAATTGAAAGCAAATTCTAGAAGTTTGATTGAAAAGAAATACAAAAGGCAGGATATGTGGAAAGCTATTTTAGAGGAATATAATTTGGTTATTAACTAATGTACAGCGGTATTAAAGCTTTTTTTGATGTGTCAGTTTCAATAGTGTTAATTCTATTGTTGTCTCCTGTATTTATTGCAATTACTATTTCCTTATTTTTTTTAAACAAAGGGAAACCGTTCTTTTTTCAGAAAAGACCTGGACTTAAGGGAAAGGTTTTTAAGATTATTAAGTTTAAGACCATGACGGATAAGGTAGATGCAGATAATAATCTGCTGCCAGATGCTATGCGGCTTACACGTGTAGGGTCTTTTATACGTAAAACCTCTCTAGATGAAATTCCACAATTACTCAATGTTATCGTTGGTCAGATGAGCCTAGTAGGGCCAAGACCCCTTTTAGTTGAGTATTTAGGTCGTTATACAAAAGAACAATCACGGAGGCATGATGTTAAACCCGGTATAACAGGTTGGGCGCAAGTTAATGGAAGAAATGCGATTAGCTGGGAAGACAAATTTGAATACGATATTTGGTATGTAGACAACAGGTCTTTTTTTTTGGATGTAAAAATTTTATTTAATACTGTAAAGAAAGTTTTTACATCAAAAGACATAACGGCAGATGGTCAAGCTACAACAACAAAATTTAAAGGAAATTAAATGGAAGATACAGTAATAATAGGTGCAGGTGGTTTTGGTAGAGAGGTTAAAACGATTATAGATAGAATTAATCATTATAAGCCAACTTTTAATCTTTTGGGATTCTATGATGATAATACTGATTTAGAACAAACTATTAATGGATTGCCTTATTTGGGAAAATTAGACGATTTAATAGAATGTCAGAATACCTTGAGCATTGTTTTAGGAATTGGAGACCCAGGAATAAAAGAAAAAATTATTGCTAGGATTTCAAAAATTGAAAATTTTAACTACCCCAATATTATTGATCCTTCTGCTATACTAGGGAGCGATCAGATAAAATTTGGTAAAGGGAATATAATTTGTGCTGGTGTAATTATTACGTGCAATATAGAATTAGAAAATTTTATAACATTAAATTTGGTCTGTACTATTGGTCATAATTCTATTATTAAAAGTTATTCTTCTTTGATGCCTTCAGTTAACGTATCTGGAGAAGTGTTAATTCATAAAAAAGTATATATAGGGACAGGTGCAAAAATCATAAATCTTATTGAAATTGGAGAAAATACTATAATTGGAGCTGGTGCTGTGGTTGCAAAATCATTACCTAGCAATTGTACCGCAGTAGGAATTCCTGCAAAACCCATACGATTTCATAATCAAGATTAATAAACACTTACTAAATAACTATGTGTCAAAAAATATATTTGTCATCCCCGCACATGGGCGGAACAGAGCGAGAATTTGTAAAAGAAGCTTTTGATACAAACTGGGTGGCTCCACTAGGGCCTAATGTAAATGGTTTTGAGAAAGACCTTGAGAACTATCTTGGTGATGGGAATTATGTTGCTGCATTAAGTTCTGGTACGGCGGCTCTTCATCTTGCGCTAGTTCTTTTAGGCGTATCAAAAGGAGACGAGGTTATTTGTCAATCTATGACTTTTTCTGCTTCTGCAAATCCAATAATTTATGTAGGTGCTACCCCTGTTTTTGTAGATAGCGAGCCAGAAACTTGGAATATTTGTCCGGTGCACTTGGAGGCTTGCATAAAGGATAGAATTAATAAAGGTAAAACTCCAAAAGCTATAATTGCAGTACATCTATATGGAATGCCGTATAATGTGGATGAGATTACCCGTATTTCAAAGGAGTACGATATCCCTGTTGTGGAAGATGCTGCAGAGGCATTAGGAAGTACGTATAAAAATAATAATTGTGGGACTTTTGGGGATATTAGTATTTTATCGTTCAATGGAAATAAGATTATCACCACCTCTGGAGGAGGAGCACTAGTAGCTAAGTCTCAAAAAATAAAAGACAAAGCTATTTTTCTCTCAACACAAGCACGAGACCAAGCGCCACATTACCAGCATAGTGAGATAGGATATAATTATAGATTAAGTAATATTTGTGCGGGTATAGGTAGAGGCCAGATGCAGGTGCTTGATAAGCATATTGAGTTACGTAGAAAAATGAATCTTTTTTATCAAGATACTTTCAAGGACTCATCAGGTGTTAGTATTTTATCTGAGAAGAACTCGGATCTCTTGTCAAATCATTGGTTATCTTGTATTTTAGTTGATGAAAATAAAGCAGGGTTTTCTAGAGAGATTATTAGAAAAAAATTATTAGAAAATAATATAGAATCACGCCCGTTATGGAAACCCATGCACTTACAACCTGTATTTGAAAAATATCCTTATTATGGAGATGTAGTATGTAAAAATCTTTTTGCTAATGGCTTATGTTTGCCCTCTGGGTCTAACTTAACAGATAAAGATAGAAATCGTATTGTAAAAGCATTGAATAATTTTATTTAGTATATAACAACCTACACTTATTTTGAACATTATTACTAAACTAAAAAAGGGCCTTTATGGCGGTGATAACAAGCTGGGATTATTAAATCAGAGGTATCTACCACGGTGGATTGTTATTCTTATTGATACGTTTATTTTATTATCGTGCCTCTTATTAGTTTTTATACTGCTCAACAATACTCCTATTAGATTTTATACAACAGTTCCAATCTATTTTCAAGGGCTAGCAGTATTACTAGTTAACGTAGTAGCTTTTTATTTATTTAAAACATACTCTGGTATTATTAGGCACTCTACTTTTACAGATATTGTAAAGCTAGCATTTTCATCATTTTTAACAGGTGTTATTATTTTAACACTTAACTATATACTTTACTTTAGTTCTGGAACAAGGGTATTTCTTACCACCGCAATTTTATTATATATGTTTATGTCCTTTACTTTAATGCTTCTTTTTAGAGTGGCAGTAAAGCAAAGCTATCAATACCTTACGAGTACCGCAGATAAAACGTCTCAAAAAAGAGTCGCAATAATAGGTATAGACGATCAAACAATTGCTCTAGGAAAAGCACTAACTACAGAAGTAAACTCAAAATACCAACTTGTAGGTTTTTTATCGAGAACCATCCCTTCAAAAAAATACGAGATTGTAGGTAAACCTATTATTCCAATTGAAAACGATTTTGGGGACGCCTTAGATAAAATTGACATAGAGAGCATTATTATTATAAGTGAAGCAATACCAGGTAAAGAAAAAAATGATTTAGTAGAGGCATGTTTAGAGAGGAATATAGAGGTGTTAAATGTTCCTTCAATACAATCATGGAATAGTAAAGCAGATATTAAAAACTTTATAAAACCTATACAAATTGAAGACTTATTAGATCGAGCTGCTATTTCTTTAGATAATGATGTGATAGAAAAACACCTTTCAAATAAAACCATTTTAGTAACTGGAGGTGCGGGTTCCATAGGAAGTGAAATTGTAAAGCAAATTTCAAATTTTAACCCAGCGCTTGTAGTTGTACTGGACCAAGCAGAGAGTGCCTTGCATGAGTTAGATTTGTTTCTCTCTCAAAACCATCCTGAGTTATCTTTTATCTCAGAGCTGGCTGATGTGAGTAACATGTACAGGATGAGACTATTGTTTGAAAAGTACCAATTTGATTTGGTATATCACGCTGCTGCTTACAAACACGTTCCTTTAATAGAGCGTAATCCACATGAGGCCATATATGTGAATATTTTAGGGACTGTAAACTTATCAATATTGGCCACTAGTTATAATGTAGACAGGTTTGTAATGATTTCTACAGACAAAGCAGTAAATCCCACTAACGTGATGGGAGCTTCAAAGAGAGCTGCAGAGATTTATGTACAATCATTACAGAATGAAAAAGGGGTAGCCACCAAGTTTATTACCACGAGATTTGGCAACGTACTTGGTTCAAATGGATCTGTTATTCCACATTTCGAAAAGCAAATATCACAAGGAGGGCCTGTTACTGTTACCCATAAGAACATTATACGATATTTTATGACAATCCCAGAAGCTTGTCAACTTGTTTTACAGGCTGGAACCATGGGAAATGGAGGAGAGATATATGTTTTTGACATGGGTGAACCTAAAAAAATATTGGACTTAGCCGAGAAGATGATTAGGCTCTCAGGTTTTGAACCTTATACAGATATTGATATTAAAATTACGGGACTTCGACCTGGGGAAAAACTTTATGAAGAATTACTGACCGAATCTTCAATAGTTCAACCCACACATCATTCAAAAATAATGGTTGCTAAAGTTGAAATCCAAGAGTTTTCGGAGATTAAAAAGAAGATAAAAACAATTGTCAAAGCAGCTACAAAAAAAGATGATGAGCAAGTAGTAAAACTTTTAAAGGATATTGTGCCTGAGTACAAAAGTGAAAATTCCAAATTTAAAAGTTTAGATTAATAGTTGTTGTATTGTACATTTAAAGTATTAATTTTGCTGGTGTTTAGCGATATATTAAAATAGGTTTATGAAATATATACTCCAATTAATTATAATTCTAGTAGTGCTCTCATCTTGCTCTACAAAAAGGCAGATATTGTATTTTCAGGATTCAGAATTTCTAGATCAACAAGAACTTACAGATAGGTTTGAACCCATAATAGAAGCAAACGATATTTTATTTATTACACTTTCTTCACTAAATAAAGAGGTCTTAAAACCCTTTCTTAAAATTGAAGTGGTAAATGCTAATGCGGTACCTTCTCCTTTATTTGGTTATTTAGTTAACAACGAGGGTAATATTAATTTTCCTGTTTTAGGAGATGTATATGTAAAGAGTAAATCAAGGTCCCAAGTAGAAGATTTATTAAGGCAAAAACTATCGGTCTATGTTAAAGATGTGGTGGTAGATGTTAGGATACAAAATTTTAAGGTGACCGTGCTAGGTGAAGTAAACAACCCAGGAGTATTACAAATTTCAGACGATAGGGTGACCCTTCCCCAAGCTATTGCTCAAGCTGGAGATTTTTCAGAAGATGGAAAGAGAACTGA
The DNA here is from genome assembly GCA_964350765.1 of uncultured Flavobacteriaceae bacterium. Taxonomy (GTDB): domain Bacteria; phylum Bacteroidota; class Bacteroidia; order Flavobacteriales; family Flavobacteriaceae; genus CAYGMB01. Next base: position 107 of record CAYGMB010000035.1, on the reverse strand, counting down.
TGTATTGGTTATACGTGAAGAAAATGGGAAACAAGTAGTTGCAAGAATAGACTTCACCTCGACAGACTTTTTTGATAGCTCTTACTTTTTTTTAAAGCAAAATGATA
>CAYGMB010000034.1:11115-11815 GCA_964350765.1 uncultured Flavobacteriaceae bacterium | reverse complement strand
TTTGTTGCGCTCCATAATTAGATTTTGCTTGTAGGTATTGAATTTCACTTCCTATTTTTTGATTCCAAAGACGCTCTTGTCTCTCAAAAGTAGTTTTTGCTAGGTCTGCTTGTATCTGTAATTGAGCTGCTTGTTGACTTAATCCCCCATCATCTATTTTAGCAAGTGTTTGACCTTTACTTACTCTTTGTCCCTCGGTAACATATACCCTAGTAAGTACACCAGAATATTCTGGGTATATAACCAAGTTTTGTTTTGTAGTAACATTCCCTTGTAACTCTAAGTAGTGCGTAAAAGTGTCCTTTTTAACTTGAAAGGTTGTTATTAAAGGCACCTTTTCTAGTGGATCTAGCTTTTTAATTTCTGCTTGTAATTCTTTTATTTGGTTTGCTAGTTCTTGTTGTTTTGCATCCAGTTCTGTTTTTTTTGCTCTTATTTGCTCTAAGTTTCCAGAGGCCAAAACATCTGCTACTGTTTGTTCCTTGTTTCCACATGAAACTATTAGTAGAGCTGTGAAAGTTAATAGAATTATATGTTTCATTTTTTTAAATTTTCTTGATTAATTAGTTAGGTGTGTTTAATATTGTTTCAATTTCTGCTTTAGAAGTAATTACATTAAGCATACTATTAAAGTATTGTTGTTGTGCTGTATAGAGTTGTGTTTGAGCTTGTCTCAAATCAAAACTAGTGCTGAGACCTT
>CAYGMB010000034.1:0-11105 GCA_964350765.1 uncultured Flavobacteriaceae bacterium | reverse complement strand
GTGCCAAATTCTTTTTAGAATTTTCGTAATTTTCTATTGCAAATTGATAGTTACTTTTTGCTGTATTTAGTTCTAAATTCACATTTTGGACTGTTTCTTCAAGAGAAGTTTTGGATTGGTCTAAGGCAATTTTTGCGCGCTGTGTTTTTGCATTTCTCATTCCACTACTGAAGATTGGAACATTAAGGCTAAGTCCAACAATAGAAGATTGAAACCAAGGAGTATCACCGTCTAAGAACACAAAATCATTATCATTAGCCTGTGTTGCATAGTTAATAAAGCCCGTTAACCTTGGAAGTGCTTTGCTTTTTTCTAATTTAAGTTCAAGCTCTCTTTGTTCAGTTAAATTGTAAGCAATCTTATAGTCTATATTTTCTTCAATATTCAAGGTATTATCTAACATTGCTAACTGAATGTTTTGCTGTGCTAAATCGTCAAGGTTTTCGGTTAAGATTACTTCAGTATCAACTTGAATTCCTAAAGAAATGTTGAACATTTGTTTTGCAATTACTCTAGATCGTTTAGCATTGCTTAGTTGTGTTTCAATGTCTAGTAGAGTAATTTCAAGTTGTTCAACACTTTCTTCTTCAGTAAGTCCATTTTCAAAAATCTTTTTGGTTTCAAAAAGGTTTTCTTCTAAGGTTTTTTTATTTTTTTCAAAGATTGACACTAGTTCTTCAGCCAACAGTACGCTTCCGTAAGCATTGATAACTCCTTTGCGCACCTCTAGATTTGTTTTTTCAGAAGCATTTTCAGAAAAATCTAAAAAAGCTTTTGCTGCTTGTAGTCCTACAAGATAACTGCCGTCAAAAATTAACTGGTTAAGTGTTGCTGTTGCCGAATCTGTTTGCGCACCTCCAAATGTTGCGGTTGTAAACGTGCCAGGTTGTCCTCCACTAAACTCAGCTGGAATAAAAATTACAGGCTGTTTTAATTGGTTTTGGTAATCTACAACAGCACTTATTTGTGGTAAACCACTAGCAGTCGCTTCCCATTTTTGTTTAATAGCCTTTGCGATATCACGCCTAGCATTTATAGCAGTATAGTTGCTGTCTATAGCAAATGTTATTGCTTCTTGAAGTGTAAAACGATACTGTTTTTCTTCTTGTGCAAAGCCAATGCTTGTAGTTATTAATAATACTGTGAGTATGATTTTCTTTGTCATTAGGTTGTTTGTTGAGTTACTTTTTGATTGATGAATTTGTTTAGGGTTTTGAGTCCTTCTTTGGTAACAATTCCTCGAAGGTGATATTCTAAATATTCTTCAAAGAGAGATGCTTTTGGAAAATTTTGAACTGGAAATAAAGTATGATCTTTAATTCCGTTGACGCCAATAAAATAAATTCTAGATATAAACTCTACATTTATATTGTCTCTGTATAATCCTAGCTTTACTCCTTTTTGTAAGTTCTCTAAGGTACACTCATGCATTTTTTTAAAATGCTTTTCTTTAAGCATACTGTATACTTCTGGATAATATTTTTGAAGTTGGTATTGAGGTGATGACTTTTCATCTTTAAGATTCACCATAACCAGCTTTTTTATTTTATAAAGTTCTTTAATTGGGTTTTTTTCTGTCTTGCATATTTCATCTATCCCACAAGAAATTGATTCAAAAACATAAGATGTAGTCTCTTTAATAAGGTGAGTTTTATTATTAAAATGAGTATAAATAGTTTTTTTTGAAATCCCCATTTCTGCAGCAATATCATCCATGGTAACACTCTTAAAGCCAAGTGTTATGAACAATTCTGCTGCTTTTTGTATTATTTTTTCTTTCATATTGTAGCTCAATAGAACGAGCAATTTTTTTAAAATTCCGTGTAAAAATAATACAGGAAACTTTAAAAACAACAAAAGTTTCCTAAGTTTTACAATTATTTAACATTTTGTTAATTAGCAGTTCTTTCTTGTAAAGAAACCCAATGCAAGTAGTATTTTTGTAAAAATTTAATTTCATGCATGGATTAGAAAAATATAGTGAGTTATTGCAAGAAAATTTAACTCAAGTTATATCGGTTAAAGAGCCAATACAGCTTTATGAACCCATCTCTTACATAGTCTCACTTGGGGGAAAACGATTAAGGCCTATTTTAACTTTACTTACATGTGATTTTTTTGGATGTAATGCAAAACAAGCTGTAAATGCCGCAATGGCTGTAGAACTATTCCATAATTTTTCTTTAATTCATGATGATATTATGGATAGTGCTCCGCTACGAAGAGGGGAACAAACGGTTCATGAAAAATGGGATGTTAATACGGGTATTTTATCTGGCGATGCTATGTTAATATTGGCATATCAATTATTTGAAGAGTATGAGCCATCATTGTTCAGGCAACTTGCAAAACTTTTTAGCAAGACAGCTATAGAGGTTTGTGAAGGACAGCAATATGATGTAGATTTTGAGACAAGAGATGATGTCACTATCCCTGAGTACCTAAAAATGATAGATTATAAAACTGCAGTACTTATTGGAGCAGCAATGAAAATGGGAGCTATTGTTGCCAATGCCTCAGAAAGCTGTAAAGAACACATATATCAGTTTGGAAGAAATCTTGGTATTGCTTTTCAGTTACAGGATGATTATTTGGACGCATTTGGTGACCCTAAAACTTTTGGTAAACAAGTTGGAGGTGATATTATTACGAATAAAAAAACCTATTTATATTTAACAGCTTTACAAAAGGGTACATCTCAAGACAAAGATACACTTACACAACTTTATAGTATTACTCCAAAAAATTCTGAAGACAAAATAGATACAATAAAAGAGCTTTTTGTTTCTACTGGTGCTGCAAAAGAGACCCTAGACGCCATAGAGAATTACACAAAAACGGCATTTGGCCTACTTGACAACATTAAAATTTCTGAAGATAGAAAAGAACAACTCCGTGATTTTGGAAACTGGTTGATGAAACGGAAGGTTTAATTAGAAGAAAATCCTAACAAAAGGTACCCAAGGGTCTGCATAAATACTTCGGTCTTCATCATACAAAACATCATACCGTATGCCAACAGTAATGTTTCCATTGGTATAACCTGCTCCAATAAAGAGAGCTGTGTTCCAAAAATTATCATCTTCAAAACCAGTAATTTCCTCAAAATTTCTATTAAAGTTAAGTTGCTCTAACTCTCCAGAAAGCTGAATCTCTGGTATTACATTAAACAAACTCAATATGCTTCCGCCCAAAACCGTGGTGTTTGAAAAATTACGTTGACTGCTATAGGTTCCAGATAATCCCACTCCAAGTGCAAATTGATCATTAAACTCGTAAATAGCACTTGGTGCTAGCGTGCCGCTAAAAAAACCATTGCCAAAACTCAGCCCAACACCACCACCAAAACGAACATGATCCCAAAATTGTGAGCTAGTGTTGTTGTTTTGAGATACATCAATTTGTCCTTGACAAAAAGACCCCATGGTGAAAAAAATGAGTAGGAAAAGTATTTGGTTCAATTTCATTACCTAAAGGTAGGTATTTTTTATATATGGGCATAGTCTAACTTCTTTTCAAAAACCTATGTTAAATAAATATACCACCAATAAGCTAGTTATTAGATTTGTTGTACTTTTGTATTGTTTTACGATACTAAAAACACAGGTATTCCAAAGATGGATAAATATTCTTTTCTCAATGCGATTCATCCAGAACACATCGCGCAACTATATGATACGTATTTAAAATTTCCAGATAGTGTAGAGCCAAGTTGGAGAGCTTTTTTTCAAGGGTTTGATTTTGGTATAGAAAATGGCTCACTTGAAGAATTGGGTATAGAATATGGGGGTAACCAATTACCAGAAGAAGTTCTTAAAGAGTTTCAGGTAATTAAGTTGATTGATGGGTACAGAAATCGAGGACACCTTTTTACAAAAACCAACCCAGTTAGAGAGCGAAGAAAATATTCTCCCACACTAGACATTGAAAATTTTGGGCTATCTAAAGATGACTTAGGAAAGAAATTTAAAGCTGCTGAAATTCTTGGTATTAAGGAAACTACTCTCGAGGATATTATTAAACACCTACAAAGTATTTATTGTGACTCTATAGGTGTAGAGTATATGTACATCCGTAAACCTGAAGAAATTCAATGGATTCAAGATAAGCTTAATGTTAATGATAATCAGCCTAAGTTTTCTTCAGAAAAGAAGAAGCATATTCTTAAAAAATTAAATGAAGCCGTTTCCTTTGAAACATTTTTGCATACAAAATATGTAGGCCAAAAACGTTTTTCATTAGAAGGAGGAGAGAGTCTAATACCAGGTGTAGATGCACTTATTGAAGAAGCTGCAGATAGAGGAGTTGAAGAGTTTGTTATGGGGATGGCACATAGAGGCCGTTTAAGTACACTGACAAATATTTTTGGTAAGAGTGCAAAAGATATATTTAGCGAATTTGATGGTAAAGACTACGATCAAGACTATTTTGACGGAGACGTAAAATACCATTTGGGTTGGACTTCAAAAAGAAAGACAGACTCTGGTAAAGAAATCAACTTAAATATTGCACCTAATCCTTCTCATTTAGAAACTGTAGGAGCAGTTGTAGAGGGAATAGCAAGAGCAAAACAAGATAGACATCACAAAGATGATATTAAAAAAGTCCTGCCTATTATTGTACATGGAGATGCAGCTATTGCAGGACAAGGTCTTGTTTACGAAGTTGTACAAATGGCGCAATTAGATGGTTACAAAACAGGAGGGACTATCCATATTGTTGTAAACAATCAAGTTGGTTTTACAACTAATTATCTTGATGGACGTTCTTCAACCTATTGTACAGATGTTGCTAAAGTCACTTTATCGCCTGTTTTACATGTTAATGCAGATGACGTTGAAGCTGTAGTACATGCTATGACATTTGCACTAGATTTTAGAATGCAGTTTGGTCGTGATGTATTTATAGATTTATTAGGATATAGAAAGTATGGGCATAATGAAGGAGATGAGCCTAGATTTACACAACCTAAACTCTATAAAGCCATATCTAAGCACCAAAACCCAAGAGATATCTATGCTGAAAAACTCTATGCTGAAGGTGTTATTGACAAAGGACATACCAAAAAGCTAGAGCAAGAATACAAAGATAAATTAGAAGAAAATCTAGAAGACTCTAGAAAGGAAGATAAAACAGTTATTACTGCTATAATGAAAGATGAGTGGGAGGGATTTCAGTATGCAGAGGAAGATAAAATGATGCAGGATGTTGATACAACAGTCCCTTTAGAAGATGTAACTGAAATAGCTGAGGTAATTACAAAACTCCCAAAGGATAAAAAATTTCTACGTAAAATTTCTCGTTTAATCGAAGCACGTCACAAAATGTATTTTGAAGACAATCAATTAGACTGGGCAATGGCCGAATTATTGGCTTACGGGACTTTACTTAAGGAAGGTTATGATGTTAGAATGACCGGGCAAGATGTAGAGAGAGGTACGTTCTCTCACAGGCATGCTATTGTAAAAGTAGAAGAGAGTGAAGAAGAAATAGTGCTACTTAACGAATTAAAAGGAGAGCAAGGCGATTTTTATATTTACAACTCATTACTATCAGAATATGGAGTAGTTGGTTTTGATTATGGATACGCAATGGCTAGTCCAAAAACATTAACTATTTGGGAAGCACAATTTGGAGACTTTAGTAATGGGGCTCAAATAATGATTGACCAATATATTTCGGCATCAGAAGATAAATGGAAGCTTCAAAACGGACTTGTTATGTTACTGCCTCATGGGTATGAGGGACAAGGAGCAGAGCATTCCTCAGCGAGAATGGAGCGTTACCTTCAGTTATGTGCTAAGGATAATATGTTTGTTGCAGATTGTACAACACCTGCCAACATGTATCATTTACTAAGACGCCAGATGAAAGTAGATTATCGTAAGCCACTTATTGTATTTACTCCTAAAAGTTTATTACGTCACCCAAAAGTACTTTCAACAAAAGAAGAATTTGCTAAAGGTAGTTTTAAAATGCTGATTGATGATGATAATGCAGATCCTAAAAAAATTAAAACACTAGTTTTCTTAACCGGTAAGTTTTATTATGATTTACTAGAAGAACAAGAAAAACTAGGTAGAGATGATGTTGCACTAATAAGAATAGAACAACTATTTCCATTACCTATAAAACAAATCGAGGAAACCCTTAAAAAATATAAAAACGCAAAAGATATTGTTTGGGCACAAGAAGAACCAAGAAATATGGGTGCTTACTCACATATGTTAATGCATTACGAACCGTCAAGACAATGGAGGGTATGTAGTAGAAAAATGTACTCTGCTCCAGCTGCTGGAAGTAGTGTTAGATCTAAAGCAAGACATACTAGAGTAATTGAAAGTGTTTTTAAATCAGAATAAATAAAATAATATCCTAACAAGGAAAAGTATATAACTATGGCATTAGAAATGAAAGTCCCTTCACCAGGGGAGTCCATAACCGAAGTTGAAATAGCACAATGGCTAGTTGAAGATGGCGATTGGGTAGAAAAAGATCAAGCGATTGCTGAAGTTGATAGCGATAAAGCGACATTAGAGTTACCTGCGGAAGCTAGTGGAATTATAACACTTAAAGCAGAAGAAGGAGATGCTGTTGCAGTAGGAGATGTTGTTTGCTTAATTGATACTGATGCAGAAAAACCAGGAGGTGAAGATGATACTACCGAAACTTACAAAAATCCAGGTGATGAAAAAGGAGAAACCAATGCAGCACCGGACTTAGATAAAAAAGCAGCTGAAGCTAAAAAAGATAATGAGAAAAAAGAGCCAGCTTCTGAGAAAACTTATGCATCTGGAACACCTTCACCAGCTGCCAAAAAAATATTAGACGAAAAAGGTATTGATGCTTCAAGTGTAAAAGGAAGTGGTCGTGATGGTCGGATAACTAAAGGTGACGCGCAAGATGCCACTCCATCTATGGGTACTCCAGGCAATGGAAGTAGAGGAACGGAGCGTAAAAAGTTATCAATGCTACGTCGTAAAGTAGCAGAACGCCTAGTCTCTGCAAAAAATGAAACAGCAATGTTAACCACTTTTAATGAAGTGGATATGAGCCCTATTTTTGAGCTTCGTAAAGAATATAAAGAAGCTTTCAAAGAAAAACACGGAGTTGGTTTAGGATTTATGTCTTTCTTTACTCTTGCTGTGGTTAGAGCCTTAGAACTATATCCAGATGTTAATTCTATGATAGATGGTGACTACCAAATAAAACATGATTTCATGGATATCTCTATTGCAGTTTCTGGTCCTAAAGGACTTATGGTGCCTGTAATTAGAAATGCAGAAAACTTAACATTTAGAGGTGTTGAAAGTGAAGTTAAAAGATTGGCTTTGCGAGCAAGAGATGGAAAAATTACAGTAGATGAAATGACAGGAGGAACTTTTACAATTTCTAATGGAGGTGTCTTTGGTAGCATGTTGTCTACTCCAATTATCAACCCGCCTCAATCAGGAATTTTAGGGATGCATAATATAGTAGAACGACCTATAGTGAGGGATGGAGCAATTGCAATAGCTCCAGTAATGTTTGTAGCATTATCTTACGATCACAGAATTATTGATGGTCGAGAATCTGTTGGTTTTTTAGTAGCCGTTAAAGAAGCTCTTGAAAGTCCAGTAGACTTATTAATGGATAACGATATTGAAAAGGCATTAGAGTTATAAAATAAACCTTTTATAAATAAAAAAACCCTGAGTAATTTACTCAGGGTTTTTTGTTAGTTAGCTAGCTAAATTGAAATATATAAATGTTAGTTAGAAATAAAGTAGTTTATTAGATTTAATCCAAGTATGATAAGTATTGAAACAAATAATACAATGTATAATGTTTTTTTACGTACTATTTGAGGCTTATCTCCCAATGCTTTTTTTAGAAAATTTTAGTTAGATTTTGTAAAGATGTGGTTTTTGAAGGTATACTGAAATACGTATTAACACGTAATTTAAAGGAAACCAGAAAACTAAAGTAATTGGCTATGATTTTCCTTCGCATATATTAAAAGACTATTTGTTTTTGGTTCAAGCTTTAGTTTTGTGATTATATTGCTTCGGTGCTTTTCAACAGTTCTATAGGAGATAAACAATAAAGAGGCTATTTCTTTATTAGTTTTGTCTTTGGCAATTAACTTTAAGATTTTCTTTTCAGAAGGTGTAAGGCAGTCAAGAGAACTTTCTTTGTTTTCATTATCTCCTAGAGACCCTTTTATCTTAGGGCTGAAAAAAGATTCATTATTAATTACTTTTTCTAAGCATAATTCTATCTCTTCAAGTGCAAATTCTTTAAGTATATAACCAAAAATGTTTAATTCTTTGGCTTCTAAATAGAGCTCTCTCTCTTTATGGAGTGTTATTAAAATTATTTTAGTTGCAAGGTTTTTACTTTTACATTTTTTTGCTATTTCTAGCCCGGACATATAAGGCATTTGTATATCCAAAATAGCTATATCTGGTTCTTCTTTTACAATGAGGTTGTATGCTTCTCTACCATTAGAGGCTCCTCCAATAATGTTAAACCCTTTCTCCTGTAAAAAATCATTTAATCCTTTTAAAAGAAGTGGGTGATCGTCCGCTATAATTAGAGAATGTTCTTTCAAGCTATTGGAAATTGAAATTCTAATGTTGTACCAGTATTTTTTCTAGAGAAGACACGCATTTGCCCATCTAATACTTTTGTTCTCTCTAGTAGTGTCTTTAATCCCAGAGACTTAATATCTTGATATTTTTCTGAAAAATCAAATCCTACTCCATTATCTTTTACAGAAATAATAATATTCTTGGAAAACTTTTTCACAGAAACTTTACTGGCTTCAGCTTTTGCATGCTTAATAATATTGTTAAGAGACTCTTGTACAATACGATAGATGTTAACTTCTTGCTCCGGGGTAAATAAATTATCAATATTTTCAATTTCCGAAGAAATAAAAATTGTGGTGTTTTCATCTATTTTAGTAAGCGTATGTTCTATAGCACGAGTGATTCCCATTTCTTGTAGTTGAAAAGGGTGAAGGTCTCTAGAAATGGTTCTTACTTCATCTATAGCATCATCAACCATTTTTTTAGTTTCTTCATCTTTAAGGGGTACAATCTTATTTTTAATTAAAAGTAATTGTTGTCCCAAGCTATCGTGTAAATCTTTTGAAATTCTTTTGCGCTCTTCTTCTTGCGATACAATTAATTTTTGACTAAAACGCTCTTGCATTATTTTATTCGATTTAAGCTCTTTTTGATTTCTAAATAAGAGGAAAACTCCAAATAACAATAGAACTCCAACACTTATAAATGCAATAAGTTTTTTAAAAGACTCATTGTCTTTTTCTAATAATCTAATATTCGCTGTTGTTTTTAAAAGCTCTTTTTCCTTTTTCTCTGTTTCATAAAGAGTTTGATAATATGCTAGTGCATTTGCAGTACCTCTATTATATATAGAATCTTTAAGAGTAATGTAGCTCTCTTTATGAGATAGGCTCTCTTTATAGTTCCCTATTTTTTCATGTATGCTTGATAGCAATAAGTGGGATTCTATGATCCCATCCTCAAGACCAATTTTTGAAGTGTTTTCTAGTTTTTTATTCGCAAATTCTAGTGCCTCTCTATGTTTGTTTATTGATTTTAAATATTTTGCTTTAGCTCCATTATAAGCAGATAAAACAATGTAGTCATTACTAACATTAGGGATTAACGTGTCAATTTTAGATAAATAGGTTTTGGATTTTTCAGTAATCCCTTTTTCTGCATAATAACCTGCATACTTAGAGTTTATTAAAACCTTATTAAGTAAATAGTTATTTGTTGTTTTGTGTGTTTCTAATGCCTGGTTTGCTTTATCTAAATAAAACAACATCTTTTTATAATTACCTGTTTTTTCATAATCAAAAGCTTGATTATAATATTCTGAAATGAGATATTGTTGATTCTTAAAACCTTTTAAAGTTTCAAAAAGCTTTTGTCTTTCTTCATAAGCTTTTTCGTAAAAACCATTCATACTAAACATAACTACAATCCCTTGTTTAGCATAAAACATATACTCTTGATCGTTTAGAGCTTCAAATATTTTATACGCTTTATTGTAGCTTTCACCTGCAGGAACAAATTTGCCCATATTGGAATAAACTTGTCCGCTAAATAAATGTGCATCTGCAATGTAAACAGAATCTTTATTTCCAAAATTTTCTATAGCTGCTGTATAGTCTTCAACCGCTTGCTTCTGATCTAATTTATAATTTGCACCACCTCTTTTTAAATATAAACCACCTAGTAAAAAGCTATCAGTAATCTTGTATTTGTGCGCTAAAACACCATCGATAATTTTAATAGACTTTATAGGATCATTCTTATAAGTGGTAAGAGGGTATTGTAAGTTCATAGCTTTTTTAGCAGCTAAGTTTATACTATCAAGTTCTTTTGCCAATTCAATGTACATAATGCTGTAAGTGACAAAAGTATCTGTATCTGCTCTAAAGCTTTTTGAGAGAACAGAGTCTATAGCAACTAATTTGTCAAAAGAGTTTTTTTGAGTAGAAACTAACTCTTTATAATAATCTATGTCCTGTGCAGATAAGCGCAGATAGCATAGGAAAATTAGAATAAAAAGAATAAACTTTTTCAAAAAGAATGTAGGTTTGCTGGTAAACTCCTAAAGTTAGTATTTTTTTTTAATTATAACCTACTGTTCTTATAGGGAAATATATAAACAGTTTCTTCCGTAGTCAATGACTGCTCTATATTTTTTTAAAAAGTCTGCACCAATTATACCGTGTACAGGAGTTGCTTAAGGGCTAAGTTTACATGAGAAAGGTCAAATAATATAAAGTCCATTTTTAAAGACCTAATTAAGGGAATCTTAAAACTATTGTCTTGGGTACTTTGTGTAGCCATACCAGTAGCCCCAGCTCCAGCAGCTTTAATATCACTTTCCTGAGATACTAAATTAAAATGTTGTATATAATCAACACCAATACAACTTGTTGATGCTCCAGTATCCAAAATAAATTGTCCTTCTTTACCATTTACCTTTGCAATAAATTTATAATGACCAGTTGCCAGTTTTTTTAAGGGAATTCTTTTAAACTCTTTGTTTTCCAAGAAACTTCTAAGATGCATTTTATT
>CAYGMB010000033.1:9334-12094 GCA_964350765.1 uncultured Flavobacteriaceae bacterium | reverse complement strand
GTCTTCGTGCAAAGCTTGAAAAAAACTTAGGTTCTATAAGTGATATGAGTCGTCTTCCAGGAGCTTTATTCATAGTAGACACCACACGTGAGCACATCGCAGTTGCTGAAGCTCAAAAATTGAATATTCCAATTTTTGCGATGGTAGATACTAATAGCGACCCAAGAGAGGTAGAATACGTTATCCCATCTAATGATGATGCTTCTAAGTCTATTGAAAAAATTATGACTTCAGTTTCTGAAGCAGTTATCGAAGGTCTTGCCGAAAGAAAAGCTGGAAAAGATAAAGCTACTTCAGACAAAAAAGAAAAAGCTGAAGCTAATGACACAAAAGAAGCTAAAAAGGCACCTCGTAAAAGAGCTGCTGTAGCTGCTTCTAGCGACGCTAAAAACGAAGAAGAATAAATAATAATTTTATAATATTCAAAGGTCGTTCGGATTTTTTCTCATAAGTAAATTTGAACGACTTTTTTAAAGTATTAACAAGATTCCCACTTCCGTGGGGAAACATTACAAATATTATGGTAAAAGTAACTGCCGCAGAGGTAAACGAATTACGTAAAAAAACTGGAGCTGGAATGATGGACTGTAAAAAAGCCCTAGTTGAAGCAGAAGGTAACATGGATAAAGCAATTGAAATCCTAAGAAAAAAAGGACAAAAAATTGCAGAAAAAAGAGCAGACAGAGATTCTAGCGAAGGAGCTGTTGTTGCAAAAATAAGTGACGATAATACAAGAGGTATTTTAGTTTCTCTTAATTGTGAAACAGATTTCGTTGCTAAGAACGATTCTTACAAAGCAATGGCGCAAGAAATAGCAGATGCTGCTATTAATGCAAACTCCAAAGAAGAACTTCTTGAAGTTTCTCTTGGAAACTTAACTGTTGCAGAAAAATTAATTGAGCAAACTGGAGTTATTGGAGAAAAGATTGAAATTGGAGGCTTTGAAGTATTAGAAGCTCCTTTTGTAGGTTCTTATATCCACGGTAATAAAATTGGAGCCCTAACAGGTTTATCAAGCGCTGTTGATAATGCTGCAGAAATTGCAAAAAATGTATCTATGCAGGTTGCATCTATGGGCGCTACAACATTATCATACAAGGATTTTGATGCTGATTATGTTGCTAGTGAAACTGAAGCTCGTATCGCTGCTATAGAAAAAGATAATATAGAATTAGGGCGTTTAGGAAAAACATTAAAAAATGTTCCTAGCTATATTTCTAGAGCACAATTAACAGATGAGGTTTTAGCAAAAGCTGAAGCTGATATTAAAGCTGAATTATTAGCTGAAGGAAAGCCAGAACAAATTCTAGATAGAATTGTACCTGGAAAACTAGAGCGTTTTATTAGTGATAATACTACACTAGACCAAGAGCAATGTTTATTAGACCAAAACTATATTATGGACGATAAGCAGACTGTTGTAGATTATGTGGCAAGCAAAAATGTAGAAGTTGTAGGCTTTAAAAGAGTTTCTTTGGCTTAATAACAATTTATAATATTGTAAAACCGCATTCAAATTATTTGGATGCGGTTTTTCTTTTTATACAAAACACCAATAATTTTATTTATTTTTGCCGAGCAAAACCACTCACTTCTATGCAATACAAAAGAATATTACTTAAACTTTCTGGAGAAGCACTAATGGGAAACCGACAGTATGGAATTGACCCAGATAGACTTTCAGAATACGCGCAAGAGATAAAACAAATTACAGATAAAGGTGTACAAGTAGCCATTGTAATTGGAGGTGGGAATATTTTTAGAGGAGTTGCAGGAGCAAGTAGAGGGATGGATCGTGTACAAGGAGATCACATGGGAATGCTTGCTACAGTTATTAATGGACTTGCACTACAAAGCGCATTGGAAGATGAAAAAATTCCAACAAGACTGCAAAGTGCCGTAAAAATTAATGAAGTTGCAGAACCCTTTATACGTCGTAAAGCAATTCGCCATCTAGAAAAAGGACGTGTTGTAATTTTTGGGGGTGGAACGGGAAATCCATATTTTACAACTGACTCTGCTGCAGTATTAAGGGCTATTGAGATTAATGCAGATGTAATTTTAAAAGGAACTCGCGTAGATGGTATTTACTCAAGTGACCCAGAAAAAGACACAAACGCTACAAAGTTTGACTTTATCTCTTTTGATGATGTATTGCGCAAAGGACTTAAAGTTATGGACACTACTGCGTTTACGCTAAGTCAAGAAAACGAGTTACCAATTATTGTTTTTGATATGAATACTAAAGGAAACCTTGTAAAAGTTGTTTCTGGAGAAAACATAGGTACAAAAGTTAATTTGTAATTTATTATTTTTGAGATTGGTCTAGTTTTTGAAACTGGCATTCTGATTTTTAAATAATTAAAAAAATCATGCCTAAAGCATGACAATAGATATGGAAGAAGAAATTAAATTTATATTAGACAGCACAAAGGAAGCAATGACTGCTGCCCTAAAACACTTAGAAAAAAAACTAATTAACATTAGAGCTGGTAAAGCATCTACAAATATGGTGGGTAGTGTTATGGTTGAATATTATGGCACTCCTACTCCATTAACGCAAGTTGCTAATGTAAGTACTCCAGACGGGATGACTATTTCTATACAACCGTGGGAAAAAGGGTTAATTCCTGAAATTGAAAAAGGAATTCACCAAGCTAATTTAGGCTTTAACCCAATGAATAATGGAGAAAGTGTTATAATTAATGTTCCACCTCTTACTGAAGAACGAAGAAAAGAACTTGCTAAACAAGCAAAAGC
>CAYGMB010000033.1:0-9324 GCA_964350765.1 uncultured Flavobacteriaceae bacterium | reverse complement strand
AGTTCGTAATGACCGAAAAAGTGCTAATAATGACATTAAAGAACTAGATGTAAGTGATGACATGAAGAAAAATCTTGAAATAGATGTACAAACGATGACAGACACATTTGTTACAAAAATAGACGAGATTTTAGCGAAAAAAGAAAAAGAGATAATGACTGTTTAATCATCGCAATTTAAACCTACAACAATAAAGCGGCTCTTATGCCGCTTTATTTATATCTTTACATTAAAACTTCTCACTTACAACAATGCGTAAACTAAGTATCCTTATATTCCTTTTTATTGGATACACCTCACTTGCTCAAAAACCAGCTATAAAAATTGAGAAAGACACTACAGCTAGTAGAGCAGAGAAAAAGGAAAGCCCATTTAAAACAGGCTTCTATCCACTAGGTTTTTTTGATGTTGACCTAAGGTACTTTGTAAAATATAATAACTATGAAGGAATAAGATTAGGTATTGGAGGAGTTACTAACGATTTACTTTCAGACAGATTTAAAATTGGAGGTTATATCGCCAGAGGATTTAAAGACAGAGACTTTAAGTTTAGCATTGGAGGCAGCCTTCGACTTGAGAAAGAAAGTAAAACTTGGTACAACCTATACTATACAGATGATATTAGGGAAATAGGAGCATTTAAGTATCTTACAGATGATAGAGTTTATTCTGTTTTTGAACCTCGCCTTGTAAACATTACACAGTTTTACAAGTACAAAACTATACAAAATAATATTCAGCATGAATTTACTCCCAAATTTTTAGCAGAAGCCAGACTATCTCACTCAAGTATAAAACAAATAATTGGTTATAGATTTTTAAACAATGAAACAGAGTTTAGACAGTATCAGTTAGCTGAAGCAACAGCATCGGTTCGTATAAGTCCAAAAACAAATTTTTTTACTACTGAAGATGGTCGTCTAGAATATTTTGATGGATTCCCAAAGATAAGTGCACAAATCACACAAGGAATTAAAGGAGTTTTAGGAAGTGATTTTGAGTACACAAAATTTGGATTAAAACTAGACTACTATATTAAAAGAACAAACTTATCATCAACAAATATTTTGTTGGAAGGAGATTATGCTATAGGCGATGTTCCTCTTACACATTTGTTCCATGCATATCCCAATGCTCCCACAAAAGATGAAATTTTACAACGTTTTTCGGTTGCAGGACGACGTAGTTTTGAAACTATGTTTTTTGGTGAATTTTTCTCAGATAAGTTAGCAACACTCCAAGTAAAACATAGCTTACGTAGGTTTTATTTTTCTGAAAAATTTCAACCAGAATTAGTACTTATAAGCAAACATGCTATTGGGTCCTTAGATAATAGAGAAGTCCATTTAGGCACAGGCTTTAACACCTTAGAACAGGTGTATAATGAAGCTGGATTAGAACTCAACAAATTATTCTTAGGGTTTGGGTTAAGCTTTGCCTATCGCTATGGATTTTATTACAGACCTGATTTTGAAGATAATATTTCTTTTAAGTTTACTTTTTATTTAAAAGTCTAATTTTCAGTTAAAATCTACAGTAAATTTTTAGCAGCATCAATAGGAAATACTACCTTTGCACGCTGAAACAAACCCCTCAATTTGAACAAACTCTTTAGCATAGGTTTTTGGAGTGCTGTAGCTCGTTTCATTCTAAGAAACCGAACACTAATTCTTGTATTCATTGCTGCCATCACAGTTTTACTAGCAATGCAATGGAAAAACATGCGCTTTACCTATACTGAAGCAAATTTACTACCAGATGACCATGAAGTAAATAAAGAGTACAATGAATTTTTATCCAAATTTGGAGAAGAAGGTAACTTAATTGTAATTGGAGTTAAAGATTCTAGCCTTTTTACGAGCAGAAATTTTAATGCTTGGACAGAGCTTGCTGAAGAAATAAACACAAAAAAAGCAGTAGCACTTACACTTTCAGTTGGAAACCTTCAAAAGTTAGAAAAATTACAAGATAGCACGGCTTTTACAATGGTGCCGTTTATACAAGATTCAAGTCTTACTTCTAAAAAGCTTAAAAACATACAATACGAACTTTTTGAAAAACTACCTTTTTATAATGGTTTAGTCTATAGCCCAAATAAAGAAGGAGTTCGTACCGCAATTTATTTAGAAAAAGACATTGTAAATACAGCTGCTCGTAAAGATTTTATAGTACGAGAATTAATACCACTAATTGAGGATTTTGAAGCAAATACTGGTATTAAAGTACACACCTCTGGAATGCCTTATATACGTACTTTAAATTCTCAAAACATTATTGACGAGATTGGACTTTTTATTGGTGCTGCGCTGCTAGTTACTTCATTAATCTTCTTTTTCTTTTTTAGATCCTTTAGAGCTACCCTTATTTCGATGGTTACTGTTATCATTGGAGTAATGTGGGCATTTGGTATTTTAGGCTTACTTCATTATGAAATTACAGTACTAACCGCATTAATCCCTCCATTAATTATTGTGATTGGAATCCCCAACTGTATTTTCTTAATTAACAAGTACCAACAAGAAATAAAAAATCACGGAAATCAAGCAAAATCATTACAGCGTGTAATTACAAAAGTTGGGAATGCTACTTTGATGACCAATGTTACAACTGCATCGGGTTTCGCTACTTTTATATTAACCAATAGCCAACTACTTAAGGAGTTTGGTATTGTTGCTTCTATAAACATCATCGCAATTTTTTTATTGAGCCTTTTTATTATACCCATTGTGTATAGTTACATGGCTATTCCTAAATACAAGCATCTTAAACATCTTAATAAACGCTGGATTGGAACATTTGTAGACTGGATGGAGCGAATGGTGAAAGAACATAAGATAGCAATTTATATAACTTCGGTTGTGTTGTTATGTTTAAGTATTATTGGTATCTACAACATTAAACTTTCGGGAAGTATCATAGAAGATATGCCCAAAAAAGCTCAATTTTTTAAGGATATTCGTTTTTTTGAAGAAGAGTACGAGGGCATCATGCCTCTAGAGATTTTAATAGACACCAAACGCGAAAAAGGAGTTATGAAATTAGCTACCCTAAAACGTATGGAAGAGCTTCAAAACTACTTGCAGGATATACCAGAGTTTTCAAAACCACTATCTGTTGTAGAATTGGTTAAATATTCCAAGCAGGCCTACGAACTTTTATACTCTCCTATGCAAAAAGTAGTGCTACTAACACTAATTTACTTTCGAGTTATGTTGATTCTACTGGACAATATGCCCGTATAACAACATTTATGAAAGACACCAAAACAGAGCGTTACGATAGGATTGAAGAAGATGTACTAGCTAAAATAGCAAAGATTTTCCCAGAAGAACGATATAACGTATCACTTACTGGAAAAGCTCTCGTTTTCCAAAAAGGAACAAAATACCTTGTTACTAATCTAGTAATATCTCTATCACTTGCCGTTTTATTAATTGCATTATTTATGGCATGGATGTTTAGAAGTGTACGAATGATTTTGGTTTCTTTAATTCCTAATTTACTTCCATTACTTGTTACGGCTGGACTTATGGGCTTTTTGGGTGTACCAATTAAACCCTCTACTATTTTAGTGTTTAGTATAGCCTTTGGTATCTCGGTAGACGACACCATCCATTTTCTAGCAAAGTACAGACAAGAGCTCATAGCTAACAACTGGCGTATAAAAAAATCGGTCTATGCAGCATTACGAGAAACAGGCGTAAGTATGTTTTATACTAGTATTGTATTGTTCTTTGGTTTTTCAGTATTTACAATTTCAAGCTTTGGAGGTACAGTTGCCTTAGGGGCTTTAGTTTCAGCCACATTACTATTTGCCATGTTAGCTAACTTACTACTACTTCCCTCTTTACTTCTATCCTTAGAGAAGAGTATTGCAAACAAACGTACCTTTAGAAAACCATCGCTTAAAATTATTCCTGATGAAGAGGAATAATTTTTTACTATGAGAATTTACTATTTTCAATTAAAGAAATATCTTTGCTGTCCTAGAAAAAACAGGCTATGAAGCATACAGAAATCATAAAAGTATTACAAACCGAGCCTTCATTACATGAAATAACTGTACGAGGTTGGGTCCGTTCTTTTAGAAGTAATCGGTTTATTGCACTTAACGACGGTTCTACCTTACATAACTTACAATGTGTGGTAGATTTTGAAAGTTTTGAAGAAGATATACTTAAAAAGGTTACTACTGGAGCAGCTATTGAAGTTAGTGGTCTTTTAGTTGAAAGCCAGGGAGCGGGACAGGCCGTAGAGATACAAGTAAGTAAACTGGAAGTACTTGGTGAAGCAGATCCAGAAGAAGTGAAACTAACTATTCTTTCTCCAAAAAGACATACGCTTGAAAAACTAAGAGAGCAAGCACACCTAAGAGTACGTACCAATACTTTTGGTGCTGTTATGCGTTTACGTTCCAAATTGGCATTTGCAATCCATGAATATTTTCAAATAAATGGGTTTTACTATATGCACTCTCCTATTATTACAGGTAGTGATGCAGAAGGAGCTGGGGAAATGTTCAGAGTAAGCTCATTAGATTCAAAAAATCCTCCTTTACAAGAAGATGGAACTGTAGATTTCAAGCAGGACTTTTTTGAAAAAGAAACCAACCTAACCGTAAGTGGTCAATTAGAGGCAGAAACCTATGCAATGGGCTTAGGAAAAGTATATACCTTTGGCCCTACCTTTAGAGCAGAAAACTCTAATACTTCAAGACACTTAGCAGAATTCTGGATGATAGAACCCGAAGTAGCTTTTTGTGACCTTGATGGCAATATGGATCTTGCTGAAGATTTTATAAAGTATGTTATAAAATATGCATTAGATAATTGTACAGATGATCTTGAGTTTTTAGAAAATAGACTTTTACAAGAAGAAAAAAGTAAGCCTCAAGCTGAAAGAAGCGAAATGTCGCTAACCGAAAAACTAAAGTTTGTTTTAGAAAATAACTTTAAGCGTGTAAGCTATACAGAAGCTATTGAAATTTTAAAACAATCAAAACCCAACAAAAAGAAAAAGTTTAAGTATTTAATTGAAGAGTGGGGTGCAGATTTACAAAGTGAACATGAGCGTTTTCTGGTAGAAAAACACTTTAAATGTCCTGTTATTTTATTTGATTACCCAGCCTCTATAAAATCATTTTACATGCGCTTAAATGATGATGGAAAGACTGTACGTGCTATGGATGTTTTATTTCCGGGTATTGGAGAAATTGTAGGTGGTTCTCAAAGAGAGGAACGATACGATGTATTAAAACAAAAAATGGAAGTAATGGGTATTCCACAAGACGAACTATACTGGTATTTAGACTTGCGTAAATTTGGTACTGCAGTACATAGTGGTTTTGGACTTGGTTTTGAAAGGCTAGTACAATTTGTTACGGGAATGGGTAATATTAGAGATGTAATACCATACCCACGTACACCAGGCAATGCAGAATTTTAAAAAATAATATCATAATTGTATATTAAAACCAGCTAGGATAGCTCTATATCTAGCTGGTTTTTTTTATTTTTAACAGTAGATAAAATACAATGCTCAAACAACAATTAAATTTTAAATTATCCCAAAAGTTATCACCGCAACAAATACAGTTGATGAAGTTGATACAATTGCCTACGCAAGCATTTGAGCAACGCATTGCGCAAGAAATGAACGAAAACCCAGCACTTGAAGGCGGTAAGGATGACAAAGACGAATATGACGATTTAAACGATGATTTTGATGATTCATATGATGATGGAACGGAGGTTATTGAAACCGAAATAAATGTTGACGACTATTTAAGTGATGATGAAACTCCAAGCTACAAATTAGCAGCAAATAATTACAGCGCAGATGATGAAGAGAAACAAACTCCATACGCATCTGGGACTTCTTTTAACCAATTTTTACTGCAACAGCTAAGCACCTATCGCTTTAACGAAGACGAAGAAGTAATCGCAAAGTTTCTTGTAGGTAGTGTAGATGAGAGTGGTTACATTCGTAGAGACCTTCAAGATATTGTTGATGACTTAGCGTTTACTCAAAATGTTTTTACAACTGAAGAAAAAATAGAAGACATCCTTGAAAAGGTACAAGACTTAGATCCTGCGGGTGTTGGAGCTCGTAATCTAGAAGAGTGTTTGTTATTACAGTTATACCGAAAAACAAATACAAACTCTGTTGCATTAGCTATATCGATTATTGAAGATGCTTTTGATCATTTTTCAAAAAAGCATTATAAAAAACTCATCCAAAAGTTCAACATTACTGAAGACGAACTAAGAGAAGCAATTCACGAGATTGAAGGGCTAAACCCAAAACCCGGCGGAAGTTATTCTGGAAATACAAAAATTGTAGAACATGTTGTGCCAGACTTTGCAATTAAAATTGTAGATGGAGAATTAGACCTCACATTAAATGGACGTAATGCTCCAGAGCTACATGTATCTAGAGAATATACCAATATGCTTAAAGGGTATAAAGATGCAAAGGATAAGTCAAAGTCTCAGAAAGATGCGGTTCTATTTATAAAACAAAAGCTAGATGCTGCCAAATGGTTTATAGATGCCATCAAGCAAAGACAACAAACTTTGTTTGTTACCATGAATGCTATAATGCATCATCAAAAAGAATATTTTTTAACAGGTGATGAGCGAAAACTCAAACCAATGATTCTAAAAGATATTGCAGATAAAATAGATATGGATGTATCTACAGTTTCTCGAGTTGCCAACAGTAAATATGTGGACACCCCCTATGGTACAAAACTTATAAAAGAATTTTTTAGCGAATCAATGACGAATGATCAAGGGGAAGAAGTTTCAACCAGAGAGATAAAAAAAATACTAGAGATAACTATTTCAGAAGAAGATAAGAGAAAACCGCTCACAGATGATAAACTAGCAAAAATTTTAAAAGAAAAAGGGTATCCTATTGCCAGAAGAACCGTTGCTAAGTATAGAGAGCAATTAGATCTTCCTGTTGCAAGACTTAGAAAAGAAATATAATGAACTATTTTTTACGTTTTGGAGCGTATCTTTTTCATCCATTATTAATGCCCCTACTAGGCGTTAGCATTTATTACTTAATCTCCCCCAGATTTTTGCAGCCAGAGATAATACAAGCAAAAGTTGCAGCCGTAGTAATACTTACGGTTTTTATTCCTTTGCTAATTTTCTTGTATCTTTTATCCATTTAACGGAAGTTTCAGAGAGAAAACTGCCGTTATTTATACAATGTGCTTTGTTACTATTAATAATAAAGTTTGTTTACGATCCCTATGATAGTGGAGAATTGTACTACTTTTTTATTGGTATATTATTTACAACGATCACCGCTCTTTTATTGGTCTTTCTAAAATTCAAAGTAAGCTTACATCAAATGGCAATTGCTGGGATTACTCTTTTTACATTAGGACTAAGTGTACACTTTAAAATAAACTTGTTGGTATGGATTGGTGTTTTATTGCTAGGAAATGGTTGGGTTGCTTCTTCAAGATTACATACAAAGTCACATACAGTAATTGAGCTTGTAATAGGTTTTTTTGTAGGTGCGATTCCACAGTTAGTATTATACAATTATTGGTTATAAAATATAGAAGATAAGTCCAAGTTTAATAGTACGAAGATCTACAGCTTCTCCTTCTGTAGTAACAGCACCATCAAAAAAAGGATTAACACTATAGGATGCAAAAAAGTTAAACGTATTATACCCAAAAGCAAGTGTAGCTGTCAATCTTAATGGATCAAACTCTTCAATATTAGTTTGATTAACTTCATTTCCAGTTTGTTTAAACTTTGATTTATAAAAAAAAGCATATCCAACTCTAAATCCTGCGTGTATTCTCCAAAACTTATAACTCTCTGGGGTAGATGTTCGCCATCTAAATTCTAAGGGAATTTCTGCTACATAAACACTTAGTCTATTTCGGTCAAAAGAAACCTCATCTTCTTGTAGTACTGTAAAAATTGATTGTTCGTTTGGGTCTTCACCTATAAATAAATTTTGGCCGTAAGTATCTATTGTAAGACCAGCTCCAACAGCGACAGCAACATTTCTACGCTTATTAATTGGCATATCACGCAAATACCCTAACTGTAAGCCTCCAGAAAAACCTCTTAAAGAAACATCTTTTGGAGCATTAGCCAATAGATTATAATTAATACCAATGTAAAATTGATCTTCTCGATAAAGAGAATCTACAGTTGCTTCCAAGTTTTCTTGTGAATAAGAAACTGCAAAAGGAAAGCAGAAAAAAAATCCTAAAAGTGCTTTTTGATAGAATTGCATAGTTAAAGATAATTGTATTTATAACTACGATACAAAAAAAGCCTTGAACATTTTAGTTCAAGGCTTTTATATAACATAATAAAGAGAAGTTTTATTACTCTAATTCATTACCTGGCGTGGTAATGTATATTATCTTAAGCATATTTTCTTCTCTAAGAACTTGTTTTATATCTGTTACAAGTCCAGTATTGGTTTCTTCATCAACTTTTAAAGCTACCATAACTTTATCTTGTAATTCTGGTCTTAGCTTCCCTCTTAACTCGTTAAGAGCAAAAGGAATACTTTTTATATCTGTAAACTTATCTCCAATTTGAATTTTACCTTCACTACCATAGGTGTCTTGATATCTAGAGCTTGGTTTACCAGCATAAATATAAATAGATCGGTCTTTCTTTAATTTTTCAACTTGGTCTGCCTTAGGTAATTGATTTTTAACTAATAAGTTATTATCCCTAAGAACAGTTACCACCATGAAGAAAAATAGTAACATAAATACAATATCTGGTAATGATGCTGTATTTACTGGAGGTAATTCTCCGCCTTTTTTCTTTTTAAATTTTGACATATCTAGTTATTTATTGTCCTGCTTTTTTAGGTTCTGCTTCTGAAAGTTTTAAAGGAAACATAAGTTGTATCTCTTCTAGCTTTTCCTCTATTGCTTCAGCTTGCGCTCCTTTTATTTTTCCTTCGGCAATCTCGGCTTTCTTTTCTGTAAATTTCCATCCAAACAAACGTTGTGACTCTCTATTTCTTAAAAAATTGTAAGCGGCAACTAACTCGTTTTGAACGTTGATATACATTTTATAAGATGTTAACCTGTCATTTTGGACAGATATTACAGCCTTATCTGGATTATCTGATGATGCAGGGTCTCGTCGACCTTTACAGTAAGAACACTCTGAAGCAACACCACCATTATCTAAAAAGTCGATAGCAGCTTGTCTTAGGTCCTTAAGTTGCATAAGTTCATCTTCAACCAGTAATTGATCATCTTTATTTACTGATACTACAAATAAATTTTTCTGCTTTAGTATTGGAGGATCCACCACA
>CAYGMB010000032.1:9515-12128 GCA_964350765.1 uncultured Flavobacteriaceae bacterium | reverse complement strand
CTTGATTACAGTTTTGTGCTTCTGCTTGAAATGTTAAGCTAAACAAAGCAATTCCCATTAATACGATTAATTTTTTCATACTATAAAATTTATATTGTTTGTGATTTTGTTTTTAATTAACTAGGGCATTCATTACATACTCAAATGTATTTCCCACAGATATGTTTTTAAGTTCAACCTTTAACTCTGCACCAGAGTTTACATTTATAATCATTTCGTTTCCTGGTTGACTTCTCTCAAAAGTATCGCTACTATGCTCTACCCAAGAGTTACCGCTCTTTTTCCAAACTCTTACAGTACCTCTAGCAATACCAGAAGTTCTTTTTATTATTACTTTGGTTTTATTGGTACAAGATGATTTTGTGTAAATAGTCTTTTTTTGTTGTCCCACAAGACGTCCAGTTTCACGACCACTTTTAGATAGGTTTTTAGAGCTTCCTTTTGCTTTCATAGCATATTGAAACTTGTTACCCACAGATTGATTTACAATCTCTACTCTAATGTTTTTGTTCTTTACACCTGTTATGGTTTTTTTCTTAGTAGGAGTGTCACGCCCATTTTCGAAGATAATACGATCTTTAAAGCTATTATTGGCGTAGATATTTACTGTAGTTTTTGCTTTACCTCCAGTTTTATTAATGCTAACTTCAACACTACTAGAAGTTGCTTTAAAATCTATTTTAGCAGGTCCCGCTGCGTAAACTGTTCCAGTTCTAGATTTGATTGTTGAGGTACAAGTTTGAGCATTTGTACTAGTAGTAAAAGCCATAAGTGCAATAGCAAATAATACTGTCTTTAAAGTGTTTTTGATGTTTGTTTTCATGATAATTTAATTTGAGTTTATAATTAATACTGCTAAAGTATGCAGGTATAACTATCTCATTATCAAAGAAAACTAGTAGAGTTTAAAAATATATGATTTCTGTTAGGAGTTTAAACACATCATTAACTACAGCATTAAAGAATAAAAAAAATACTCTAGTCGGAGTATTTAAAACAGAACCTGAAAAGATATATTAGGGGTGATTCCTAGAGAAGTTTCTTCTATAGTATTTATTTGTGATTCTCCATTTTCATCTTCAAGAATTACAAACCTTCTATTCAATATATTTTCTCTATTTAGTGCGTTAAGTAGAGCGATATTAATTTTTGCTTTTGTGAGTTTTGATATTTCCCAAGTATATTCTCCAGATAAATCTAAGCGTATATAATTTTCAAGGCGTTCATTATTTGGGATGTCATAAACTATAGATTGTGTCCCATTTTCATTGTCTGTAATATTTAGTGCTTGAGTAAAAGGTATTCCTGTTCTCAAATTTAGTCCAGAAGAGATTTTAAAATTATTTAAAGTATAAGAAGTAGCCAATGTAATATTATGTCTAATATCTAAATTGTTAGAAAATGAAGTTGGTTGAAACTCATTAAACGAATAATTATTCATGGCATACTTGTAACTTAACCAAGTGCTTAGTTTTTTTGTTCTTTTGTTTAAAATAAATTCAATTCCTTTTACCTCATATTCTCCTGTAGTATTTATAAATTGAAATTGATTTTGAAAACCTTGTGTCCTAGACGATATTCCATCTACTTTTTTATAGAAACCTTCTGTAGATAGCAACCAACCATTTTTTTTATACTCAAACTGTAAAGAGACTTGTTTACTTGTAATTATTGGTATTGTTTCTTCATTAGCAAGAATCCATCTTCTTTTTTCAATTCCTAAAAAATCACTTTCAAAATCTATTCTTTGCGAAGTGGTCTGGCTTTTAAATTCGCCCAATAATTCTATAGAAAAATGAGGCATCAATTCTTGCCTTAGCTGGAGACGAGGCTCTAAAATTGTCTTTCTGAATTTGCTAAAATGATTTGCTCTTATACCTAATTGAATTCGTGTTTTTTGTTTTTTATAGGTAGCTGAAGAAAACAAACTATGAGTTCTAAGTACCTCTTTTTCAAAATCTCTAAATCTAGGAATATTAACATCTTGGGTGTTACTTATACCAGTTTCTGTAAAATGATAACCAGAATTTAAATGAAATTTTTCTGAAAACCGATTTGTTACTTCTGCCCTAAGTCCTGTTTCTAGGACTTCGTTTTCTTGTAAGCTTACTTGATTTGTAAAAATATCTTGATTCTCAGCATCAAGCTTATAATAGGTTGCAAAACCCATCACATAACTTGAAAGTGAAGATGACCAATCTCTATTCCAAGAAATACCCCCAACTAGGTTACTTTGGTTAAGTTGGCTTGTTTCAGAATTAGAAGTATTTACTATAGTTTCTATATATTCTAAGTTGTTTTGAACTGCCAATGCATTAATTTTAATATTGTCATTCTTACTAACTTCCCATAAAGTTGTTGTACTAAAGTCATAAAATGAAAAGTCAACATTACCATCTATTTCCAAATTGTCATTTGTGGTTGTAGTTATTTTTGTGTCTTGAAATATTCTACTAGCGTAAGTGTTGTAAGTAGGTGTTTCAATAATTTCGGTTAAAGATTTTCGACCAGAGAAACTCATTTTTACTTTTTTAGAAATAGGGATTTGTAAAAATGCATTTCCATTAATTAAATTAAAACCTGCACCTCCAGAAATATCATTAGCATCTATAT
>CAYGMB010000032.1:0-9505 GCA_964350765.1 uncultured Flavobacteriaceae bacterium | reverse complement strand
TTCTCATCGCTATAACTCCAGAAACACTTTCTCCATATCTTGCTGGGGCTCCATTTTTATAAACAGATACCTGTTTAGTAATATTAGGGTCAAAAGCAGATATAAGACCAAAAAAATGTCCATTCTGATACATTTTTATATCTTCCCATAGTATTAAATTTTCAGCATTAGTTCCCCCCCTAATAGTTAAGTTAGATATAGTTTCATCACTACTTTCAATACCTGGTAATGCTTGTACAATTTGTAGAATGTCATTTTCAACTTGACCGGGTAGCAATCCAAAAGTACTTGTGTTGATAGAAAAAGAGCCGTCGTTGTTTTTAGAAATTCCTTTTGTGAAAACAGTATTAATTAGTACAGGGTCAAGCTCATTAAGTTGCGGTACTAGATAAATTTTTGGACAATCTCTAGATAATGTTTTTGATGTAATTGTCAAAGTTTTGTACCCTAGAAACTGTATGGTTAAAGGTCCTGAAATAGACGAATTAATATAAAAAACTCCATTTAAATCGCTTATAACCCCTGTTACATTTTCTCCTTGGATGGTAGCGCCAGACAAAGGAATGTTACTATCCATAGAAATAATCTGCCCGCAAAGATTTATA
This sequence comes from uncultured Flavobacteriaceae bacterium, assembly GCA_964350765.1. Taxonomy (GTDB): domain Bacteria; phylum Bacteroidota; class Bacteroidia; order Flavobacteriales; family Flavobacteriaceae; genus CAYGMB01. Next base: position 8,900 of record CAYGMB010000032.1, on the reverse strand, counting down.
TTTTTTTTGGGTATTACAGAAATGTAGCGTTGGTCTATTCTATTAAAAAAAAGATCTGTTACACTATCCAAGTATTGAAGTGACTCTTCGAGTGTTAAATCTTTGGAGGGGACAACAACTTCTTTATCTTTCACAATGTCTTCGGAAAAAGAAAAGCTTATATCAAATCGCTCTTCAAGTGATTGTAGTACGACTGTTAGTGGAGTTTTTTCTTGAGCCTGGACATTTCCGAGAAAAAAGAAAAAAATAACTACAATAATAAATTTGTACCTATTCTTGTTCTTTATCATAGATAGTTATTTCTTTATTATCAATAGTGTAAGTAAGTTGAAGTGGCTGACATAATGATTGTAATGCAATTTCAATATCCGCATGTGTTATGTTTCCTGTAAAACGCTTCTGTAAAATAGAATTCCCTTTAGTGTTAAAGGTATAATCATATTGGTTTTTAAGTTCGTCTATTACATCCGCAACAGTTGCGTTTTTAAAAGAACTTTCGTTTAAAATCCAATAAGGATTTAATTCAGAAATGGTTTGCCTAGTGCCAATATTTCCATCTTTAATCACAATCTTAGTGCCAGCTGGAAGCATTATTGTAGAGTCTTTTACAGTAACACTTACAAGACCTTCAAAACAACTTACTGTAAATAAATCTTTACGATTAAAAACATTAAACTGTGTCCCTAAAACGGAAACTTTACCAGTATTAGTAACTACATCAAATTTATTTCCTTTGGTTACTTTAAAATAGGCTTCTCCATCTAGAGTAATTTTTCTTATATCTTCCCATTTGTTTTTATTGTAAAGTACTTTTGAGTTTGCATTTAGGACTACTTGAGAGTTGTCTGGAAGTTCAAAAGTTTCTTTTTGTGCAATACTTGTTGATATTGACGTATCTAAGGATTGATAAAATAGATAACTCCCAAAAGCTAAAATTAAAATTGCTGCAATTCTTGTAATTATTGTGAAAGGATTTAATTTTCTAACCTTAACTTCATTATTCTTTTTAGTATTAATTTTATCTAATACAGCATTACTGTCAAAAGATGGAGGTGTAAGATTTTTAGAAGCACTTGCAATTGTTAAATATGAAGCATAACGTTTATCCTGCTCTAAAAGCTCTAATTCTTGAGCTGTTGCAGTTTCATTAAGCGCCTTATGTAATAATTGTTCTTTATCCATTTTTAAAGCTAATCAATTATAGAACAGTTTTAAAACAGTTTACCCTACCTAACTATTAAATATTTTCAATTTTTTCTCTTAAAGCTGCTAGAGCTTGACTCATTCGTTTTTCAACAGCTTTTACAGAGATGTTTAAAATCTCAGCGATTTCTTTATATTTTTTTCCTTCAATTCTATTTAATAAAAAAGCAGTTCTTTGTGCTTCGGTTAAATCAGCAATAGCATTCTCTAATTTTTCTTTAAATTGCTTTTCTTGTAAAATATACTCAGGAGATTGAATATTAATAGTATCACTCGTATTACTTTGATATTTTAAAACTACCTTTTTGTGAGCAACTTCATTTAAAAAAGCATTATTAGTAATTGTATATAGGTATGATTTTGCTTTTTTAAAAGGTACTTTTGCACAATTTTTCCAAAGCTTAACAAAAGCATCCTGTACTAAATCTTCTGCTTGAGACTTATCTCCACATTTGTAATATATAAAACGCCAAATAGCCTCTCCATACTGTTTATATATAGAGTTAAAGGTGTTTTCCTCACAAACATTTTTAGTATCTTTCATTACTATCTACAAATAAGAAAAATAATTTTTATAAAAGTACAATAAGTAGGGTAGGGTAAAAATAAAGATCACTGTTTCACTACTAAGCAAGCCTAATAATATTTTAAAAACTAAAAAAATGAATTTTTTAAAAGTAATAGCATACTTACTATCAATAAGCGTGTTTCTAGTTTTTAGCTCATGTCAAAAAGAGGAGTCTGAATTTATAGATGAAACAGATCCAGATACTATCACAGCAAATTCCACATTAGCAAATTTATTAGTTAGGTCTTCTCAAAACCCTGGAGATTTTGACGATTTATTGGATGGTAGTAGTTGTGTTTCAATTAATTTACCAGTTACAGTTATAGCAAATGGACAAGAAGTAATTATAGAAAATGAAGACGACATTGAAATAGTTGAGGCTATTTTTAATCAATTTCCTAACGATGAAGATACTTTAGAGTTAGAGTTTCCAATCTTAGTAACACTAGCAAATTTTACCGAAGTTGAAGTAAGTAGCCAACAAGAACTAGATGCTTTAATTGCTAGTTGTGAAAATGATATTGAAGATACTATCTCCTGCGTTGAGTTTGTGTATCCCCTTACCTTTTTTACATTTAATAGCAATAACGAACAAACAAATACTGTGACTATTAACAGTAGTTTTGAGTTATATAATTTCTTGGATGATTTAGACGATGATGATTTTGTAAGTCTTCAATTTCCAATAAGTGTTATAGTTAATGGAGAAGAAGTAGTTGTGAATTCTAATCAAGAGTTGGTAACAATTCTAGCTAACGCCGATTGCGGGTCTAATGATGATCCTGTGGATGTTACTGCATTTGAAGAAAATTTAACTACAGGTGTCTGGTATGTAACATACTTTTTTGATGATTTTGATGAGACTAGTGACTTTGCTGGATATGAGTTTACTTTTAACACAGATAATACGGCACAAGCTACTAATGGTTCAAATAATGTAAATGGAACTTGGAATCTAACTTCAGGAAGCACACCAGATTTAGATTTATTCTTTGGAGAGAACGATCCTTTTGATGAGTTAGATGAAGATTGGGATATTATTGAAGCAAATGAAAATAAAATTCGCCTTAAAGACATTAGTGGAGGAGATGGCAGTACAGATTTTCTAACTTTTGAGCGAACTCCAAACAATACTGGAAATAATGAAACTGTAAATAATTTTATAGAAGATTTTACAAATGGAGTTTGGTATGTAACACTTTTTGAAGACGATGGTGATGATGAAACCTCAGACTATAATGGATTTGAATTTTCTTTTCAAACTAATGGAATGGCAACAGGTGTAAACGGTAATACTACTATTGAAGGATTCTGGACTGTACAAGAGATGAATGGTACATTAAATGTGATTTTTAACTTTAGTAACTCTGGCTCAGGTAGCCCACTTGGAGAACTTAATGATGATTGGATTGTTTTGGAAGCCTCAGATGTTATAATTAGGCTTCAAGATGAAGACTCTGGAGGTGATTCTGATAAATTAACCTTTGAGCGCGAACCCAATGGAAGTAACTCTCCAAATCCACAGGAGCTTATAGATATAATGACCTCTGGGACATGGTTTGTAAGTAGCTATATAGATGATGGTGATGATGAAACAAATGATTATGTTGGGTATAATTACACTTTTATGAATAATAATACAGTACAAGCTACAAACGGAAGCCAAACAGTAAATGGTTTGTGGGTTGTTACTGTCGCGGGTGATGAACTTAATTTTGAGTTTGATATGGATAGCCCAATTAATGGAACCGATGATGATGAATATAAAGTGCTACAATTTAATGATACATCTGTGACTTTTATTACAAGGAATAGTAATGGTTCTATAGAAGATACTTTACAAATACAAAAAAATTAAAAACAAATAATTTTAAATATATAAAACCTAATAATTATGAAAATGAGAAATTTAATTGCTTTAGCAACCATATGTACAACATTTCTATTTGTGTCATGTGACAAAGATGATTCTAATAGTGATGATAATGGTAATAATAGTGCAGACCAAGTAACAATGATTGCACAACAAGGTACTTGGAGAATTACAAATTATAATGATTCTGGTCAAGATGAAACAAATGATTTTGCAGGGTATAGTTTTAGTTTTAATGAAGATGGTAGTCTAGTTGCTACTAATGGTACTAATACCTTAACGGGTACTTGGTCTGTAGATGACTCTAACGACTCTAGTGATGATGATGGCGGAACGGATGATGATGACTTTAACATCTTTTTTCCAGTCCCAGAAGATAACGATTTTGAAGACCTAAATGACGATTGGGATATTGTTTCAGTAACAAATAATAGGATAGAGTTGTTTGATGTAAGTGGAGGCGATGGTAGTACAGATAGACTTACTTTTGAAAAAGAATAGTTCTTTTTTTGTCCCCAAAGTAGAGGCTAGTTACAATGGTAACTAGCCTTTTTTATTTTAAAAATTAGGTAGGGTAAAATACAAGTAACCTGTTATATATATGTAACCCAAAAAAATAGAACAATGAAAAATTGTAAAAATCTTTTAATTCTCTCATTATTTGTAATGATACTACTTTTTTCAGCATGTACTACAGACGATGTGGATTCTCAAGAACAACCTACTGGAGAAACAATAAACACAGACTCTCCTTTAGCAAATTTATTAATTAGAAGCTCGCAAGGCGGAAATACTAATGATAATATTATTGATGGTAACTCCTGTACAACAGTACTCTACCCTGTAACAGTATTTGCGAATGGACAAAAAGTTATTGTTGAAAGCGAAGCAGATTTGGTACTTATCCAAAATATATTTGATCAATTTCCCAATGATACCGATACACTCGAAATTGTATACCCTTTTACAGTACTCTTGGATGACTTTACCGAATTAACTATAAATTCTGAAGCAGAACTTCAGGATTTAATAAATGCCTGTACAGGTAATAATGACCCTATAGAGTGTGTTGATTTTGTATATCCAATTACTTTTTTTGTTTTTGATGCTAACCAAAATCAAACAAATACAGTAACAGTTAATAATGATGTTGAGCTATTTCTATTTTTAACTGAGCTTAGTAGTGACACTACAGTAAGTATTAACTTTCCTATTGAGGTAATTTTAAGTGATGGTAACACAGTAGAAGTAAATAATAATCAAGAGTTACAAGATATAATTGCAAATTGTACAAATACTAATGATGATCCTGTGGATGTTACTGTACTTGAAGAAAATTTAACTACAGGTGTCTGGTATGTAACATACTTTTTTGATGATTTTGATGAGACTAGTGACTTTGCTGGATATGAGTTTACTTTTAACACAGATAATACGGCACAAGCTACTAATGGTTCAAATAATGTAAATGGAACTTGGAATCTAACTTCAGGAAGCACACCAGATTTAGATTTATTCTTTGGAGAGAACGATCCTTTTGATGAGTTAGATGAAGATTGGGATATTATTGAAGCAAATGAGAATATAATTCGTCTTAAAGACATAAGTGGAGGAGATGGCAGTACAGATTTCCTGACTTTTGAACGAACTCCAAACAATACTGGAAATAATGAAACTTTAAATCAATTTATTAATAACTTAATTACAGACCCATGGTTTATTACACTTTATGATGATGATGGTGAAGATGAAACATGTGATTATGCTACATATCAATTTAATTTTGATGCTAACGGTACCACAACTGCTACTAGTGATTCAAATACTGTTACCGGATTTTGGTCTGCGCAAGCATCTAGTAGTGGAATTGATTTAATACTAAATTATAATTTCACGAATGATGATGATCCCTTTGAAGACTTAAATGATGACTGGGATGTAATAGAGTTTGATGGGCAAATTATTCGTCTTACAGATGTTAGTGGAGGTAATGGAGGTACAGACTTCTTAAACTTTGGTAGAGAAGCTGCCCCAAATTGCGACGGAGGAAATTCTGCACAAGAATTAACAAACATTATGCAAGATGGACAATGGCTTGTAGCTAGCTATATTGATGATGGCGATGATGAAACTGGAGATTATACAGGTTATACACTAACCTTTAACGCTAACGGAACTGTTGTTGCAGCAAATGGATCAAATACCATAAATGGTACTTGGAGTATAACTGGAGGTTCTAGTGATTTAGACTTTAATATGGACTTTGGCGCTAATTTCCCTTTTGATGAATTTAATGACGACTGGGATGTACAAAACTTTATTACTACAAGAGTAGAATTACAAGATGTTAGTGGAGGTAATGGAGGTACAGATACACTAGTTTTTGAAAAAATATAGATGATTATTTGGTTGGTTAGTGTAAGTGGGTAAAATCTCTTTTTGCCCCTTAAAGGAAAGTCCGCTTTGAAACTTCAAAGCGGACTTTTAATTTATTTAAGATCACAAAACTCTTTAAGGATATATTCTAACTCTTCTCTTTCTTCTGAAGTTTTTAAAATAATCTTTTTACTTTCTGAAGAATTAGAAAATCGCAAGATTGATGTCATCATTCTACGTTGGTTGGTTTGTAAGTTGGGAGCATTAAAAAAAGCATCACATTTTTTAGAAATTTCAGAAAATTGAGTTTTAGAAATTGAAACACTTTTTTTAGTTCCTCCACTATACACTCCCGAAGAACTTTCAGAAGGGCTTATAGGTACATATCTAATTTCATTTTCAGAAATATAATAACTGTTGTTGTTTTGGTCTGTATAACTATAGTTCATCTGTGATGTTTTGATGCCACATGAAATGATTGTAACTATAAATATCATGTGGCAGCAAAATAATTTCATTTTAATAAATGTATCTAGAAACAGCAGTTTCTATCGTTCTATTTTATTTCTTTTTTAATTTGTTGTAAAGCTTATCTGAAGCAGCTTCGTATTTATCACCTTTAGTCCACGTAGGAGTTGCGGGGTCATTTGCAATAGCTCTTCCTGAAGCAACATAGGCTTTAAAAAATTTTTCCATGTAATCGTAATCTATAGAGTCTGCCTCATCGCCAGGTCTGTGATAGTATTTTGTTACATCACCATTAAAAGCTGTAAAACCTAGTGAAAACGTTGGAGCTGGTATTCCTGCAGCAGCAAAATGTACATTGTCACTTCTGTCAAACAATCCTTGCTCTGGTGCTGGGTCGTCTACTGCTGTTAACCCAAATTGTTTTGCTCCATTTTTTATGTGATTTGCAGCTGTTGTTCTAGGTAATCCAATAATTGTTGCTAAGGATGTATCATTATATCCTGCATTATCACTATTAAAACAATATACCATTTGGTTAAGAGGTAGAACAGGGTTTGCTACATAAAATTTACTACCTAGTAAACCTTTTTCCTCCCCAGTAAACAGTATAAAAAGTGCCGAACGCTTTGTAGGATATTTTGCTAGGTTTTCGGCCATGCTTAGTACAGTTGTAACTCCTACGGCATTGTCTCTTGCACCATTGTAAATTACATCTCCAGTTTCGTCTGGTGTTCCTATTCCCACGTGGTCATAATGTGCAGAGTAGATAATATATTCGTTTTTTAAGTTTGGGTCTGTACCTTCTATAACTCCTATTACGTTATTAGAGGTAACGGACTTAACATTCTTTTCTCCCATAGATATATCTACAATTACCGCTCTACTAGTGGCAAGGTTTTGTGCCATTACATGCTCTTTGTCAAGTGCCCATATGTAGGCAATTTCAGAACTATTGCCCATTTCTTTTTTATCACCTTGCTCTACCAGTTCTAACCTTGGTTCATTAAAGTTATGCTCTATAAACCCCCATATATTATCCTGTGCATTGAGTAACTCAACAATACCAATAGCCCCATTTTTTTTTGCTAATTCTTCTTTTTTATTTCGTAAACCAAAAGCGGCTCTTGCATCTTTAGAGTCCTTGCTACCGGCTTTTATTACTACTATCTTTCCCTTTACGTCTTTCCCTATATAGTCCTCTTCCATTCCATAACCAGCGTAGATAGATTGCTCATTTTTAGACATTTTTTTTGCTTTTAAAACAACCATATCTTTTATTGCAGTTCCATTAATGCTTAATGATACAGATTTTGGAGGACTTGTTTTTTGAAGGGTAACCTCTTGATAATAGGTTCCTGTTTTTGGATTTGGCTTTACACCATAACTGCGTAATGTATTAGCTAAATAAGATGCAGCAATTTTATTTTCTGGAGTACCAGTTTCTCGTCCTTTTAATAGGTCGTCTGCTAAGAAGTAAATATGCCCTTTTATAGTTTCTTTATTTACTGTAGCCTCAACTAGTTCTTTTTCAGATTGGGCAAAACCAAAAGCAATACTCAGTAAGGCAATACAAATTGTGATGTAGTTTTTCATTGTTTTTTTGATTAATGATTGTAGTGTAAAGATACTTTATTTCCAATATTTATTTAGCTTAGTAATTTTATAGTAATCGTCGTGTTGAGAAAATTCTTCCAGAATTTTAATAAAATAACTTTTCCCTTCAATACAATTTCTCCCTTCGTATTTACATTGATAGCTATAAGCTATTGCAAGCTTATAATTGGCATTGAAATTATTTGGAAATAATTCAACCGCTCTCTTGTATTGAAAAGTAGCATTATGCCATTTATTTTTTTTTAACCAAGACTCACCATCAGTCATATAAAAATTAAACTTATCTGTTTTCTGTTTTGCAAGTTCTATTGCAGAAGTTTCTTTAATTAAATATGGAGATACTTGATTTAATTCTGAAATGACTTTATAACAACTAAAAAATACAAGCACCACTATGGGTATAGAAATGACATAACCAATAATAAATTTTCTTCGTCTTTCTTTTCTTTGTTTGAAAAGTTTTCTTCTAATTTGCTTTAGTTGCTCTGGAGATGCTTTTTTTAATTCGACAATTCCCTCCGAAGCTTTTAAATATTCTAACTTATAGTCAAAGTATTTTTGTTTTCTGGTAAACTTGGTATTTCTCTTTAATAAAGCTTTATTAGCTTTTAAAGAGTTTATCATTCCTTGTATGCTTCCTCCTGCTCCTAGCATAACTATAGGTAGTTAATTTTTAAAAAAGTTACTTAATCTTTTTAAAAACCTTTCCATCTTTCATAACAAATTTTATATCCTTGAGAAGGCTTATATCTTTGAGAGGATTTCCTTCTACGGCAATAATGTCTGCTAGTTTATTTT
>CAYGMB010000031.1:4412-12323 GCA_964350765.1 uncultured Flavobacteriaceae bacterium | reverse complement strand
TTGTTTTGGAATAGCTTCAGCCACAGCTCAATTTTTAGATAAAAAAGAAAACCTGAATATGTTTAAAGGGTTTTTTAATTTTCATTATTCAGAAAAAGATGGAGAAATTTATCTTGAAGTACCTTTAAATAAAATAGAAAAGGAGTTTTTGTATGTTCATTCTCTTAGAACAGGATTAGGCTCTAATGATATTGGTTTGGATAGAGGGCAACTTGGAGGACAAAAGGTAGTTAAGTTTATAAAAAGTGGAAATAAGTTGTTATTGCTTGAGCCTAACCTTAAATATAGAGCAATTACTAATAACCAGTTAGAAAAAAAATCTATTGAAGAGGCTTTTGCTAAGTCGGTACTTTATGGTTTTGAAATTAAAGAAACCAAGAATGATACGCTTGTAATCAATATCACTTCTTTTTTAATGCAAGATAGACATGGCGTGGCTCAAAGACTAAAAAGTAATAATCAAGGTAGTTATAAATTAGATAAAACAAGAAATGCATTATGGATGGAACGTACTAAGGCATTTCCAAAAAATGTTGAGTTTGAAGCTTTACTAACTTTTGTTGGAGAAGCAAAAGGCGGAAATATTAGAAGTGTTGCACCAGATGCTAGTTCAGTTTCTGTAATCCAGCATCATAGTTTTGTTGAGTTACCAGATAGCAATTATACTCCGCGAGTTTTTGACCCGCGTAGTGGTTCTTTTTCAATAAGTTATCAAGATTATAGTACTCCAATTTGGGAGCCATTAACAAAACGATTTATCACTAGACATAGACTAGAAAAAAAGAATCCATCTGCTTTAAAAAGTGAAGCTAAGGAACCTATTATATATTATTTAGATCCAGGAACACCAGAGCCAGTTCGCTCTGCCTTACTAGAAGGAGCTCGTTGGTGGAATCAGGCATTTGAGGCTATTGGATACATCAATGCTTTTCAGGTAAAAATGCTTCCTGAAGATGCAGACCCTATGGATGTACGTTATAATGTGATACAATGGGTACATCGTTCTACACGTGGGTGGAGTTATGGTGGGAGTGTAATAGACCCAAGAACAGGTGAGATTATTAAAGGGCATGTAAGTTTGGGAAGCCTTCGTATTCGTCAAGACTTTATGATTGCCCAAGCATTGAGTAATAAGCCTTTTGAATTTTTTTCAGATAATCATTCGAAAATGTTAGAAATGGCGCTAGCTCGAATTAGACAACTATCAGCTCATGAAGTTGGTCATACATTAGGTTTTGCTCATAATTTTGCTGCAAGTGCAAATAATAGAGCGAGTGTGATGGATTATCCACATCCTACTTTACGCTTAAATAATGGAGAAATAGATTTTAGTAATGCATATGCTACAGGTATTGGTGATTGGGATAAAGTAACGGTGGCCTATTCGTATAGTAATCCTAAAAGAGATGTTTCTTTGGATGTACACTTAAATAGTATTTTAGAAGGTGCTTATGCCAATGGACTTAGGTATATAACAGATAGTGATGCTAGAGCAACTAGTGGTGCACACGCAAGAGCACACTTGTGGGATAATGGAAAGAGTGCTGCTGAAGAATTAAAACAAGTACTAAAACTTAGAAAAGTAGCGATAGCAAATTTTTCTGAAGATAATATACGGACAGGAGAACCCTACACTATTCTTGAGGATGTTTTTGTTCCTTTATATTTTTATCATAGATATCAAACTGAAGCAGCTGTGAAACTGGTAGGAGGTTTGGATTATAATTATGCAGTTAAAGGCTACAGCGGTGATATTGTTTCTGTCTTGACTAAAAAGGAACAAATGGAAGCTTTAGATGCTGTGTTACAAACATTAGATGTTGAAGCATTAAAAATTCCAAATGATAAACTTAAGTTGTTTCCACCTAGAGCATACGGATATTGGAGAAATAGAGAATCTTTTAAAAGTAATGTTGGTGTAGCATTTGATGCTATGGGTGCTTCAGCCACAGCAGCAGATATGACTTTAAAACTTTTACTTCACCCAGAAAGAGCGAACAGGCTAATACAACAAAAAGCATTACATCCCGATAACATAGGCTTAGAAGATGTATTTCAATCACTAGTTAAGACCACTTTTACTACTAAGTCAAATTCTACTTATGAAATAGAGGTTAACAAAACTATTCAGTATGCTGTATTTCAACATCTTTTAAATTTGTATTATTCAAAATCAACAGTACCTCAAGTTAGGGTTGCTGTTTTAGAAACTTTAAAGAATATTTTTAGTACTAATAAAAATGATGATTTTATTTCTTTAATGGCAATCGAATTTAAAAAATACGAAACTCAACCTGATACTTTTAAAACTAACAAATACTTAAAAATACCGGACGGTAGTCCAATAGGAAGTTTTCAATGCACTCATAACCATTAATAATTACATATGAAAAAAATACTACTTCTATTAGTTCTAGCAAGCACTATAACTTTGAGTGCTCAAAGAGATGAAGCCTATGTTGCTTCTGAAATTGAAAAATTTAGTCAATCCTTAGAAGATCGAGATATTAATACTTACTTCTATACAAAACGTTTTTGTACGGGTTCTATTGAGATAATTCAACTTGCAGAGGGTAGAATGTGTGCCACAAAAGGAACCTATATTGAAACCTTTTTTTTCTGGGAAGAAGAGGATGCTATTATGATAAAAAAAATAGATAATTGTGGTCTCTTTTATTCGGTTGAACTAGAAGATAGATCACTTTGGGATTTTATTTCATCAAATTGGAGTTCAATAAAAAGTAGTAAGGTAAAAAACTATGAAACTGCTCAAGAAAGTGATGGACCAACACAAAGAACAGAAATACATCCTTGCAAACGAGCCTTTAGTTTTAATGATCCTGAAACTCCCATGACAATACAATATAATTTGTTTGATTTAACAAATGACGCAGCCCAAGAAAATATTCACTACACTAGTAACAATAATCTGGCTATAGTAAAATTGGATAAAATGTTAGATACTATTATTACCAAAAACCAATCTAAGCTAAGAAGACAAAAATAAAATAATGCATATTGATTTAAGAAGCGATACGGTTACTAAGCCTACTAAGGGGATGCTTGATGCAATCCTTACCGCTAAAACTGGAGATGATGTCTACAAAGAAGACCCAACAGTAAATGAATTAGAAAGAAAGTTAGCTAATATGTTTGGCATGGATAACGCCTTATTTTTTCCAACAGGAAGCATGGCAAACCAAGCAGCAATTAAACTACACACACAGCCTGGAGAACAACTTATTTGCGACAAATGGGCACATGTTTATAATTATGAAGGTGGTGGTGTTTCATTTAACAGCGGTGTTTCATGTAAATTAGTAGATGGTAACAGGGGGATGATAACCGCAAAACAAATTGAGGCTAATATTAATCCTCCAGATTTTTACCACAGTCCATTAACATCTTTAGTTTGTATTGAGAATACAACTAATAAAGGAGGAGGAGCATGTTATGATTTTGAAGAAATTAAAAAAATTAGAACAGTATGTGATGTAAACAAATTAGGCTTACATCTTGATGGTGCAAGATTAATGAATGCAATTGTTGCAAAAAAAGAAAACCCTAAAGATTATGGTAAAATTTTCGATACTGTTTCAGTATGTTTAAGTAAAGGGTTAGGAACGCCTTTGGGAACAGTTTTAATAGGAAAAAAGCACTTAATGGAAAATGCTATTAGGGTAAGAAAGATTTTAGGAGGTGGTATGCGACAAGTAGGTTTTATGGCAGCAGCTGGTATTTATGCGTTGGATAATCATGTGGAACGACTAGATGAGGATCATAAAAAAGCAAAAGAAATTAGCGAACACTTAAATAAGCTGTCGTATATAGAAAGTGTTGAACCTGTAGAAACTAATATTGTAATTTTTTATCTTAAAAAAGGTATTAATGAAAATACATTTATAAATGATTTTGAAAATCAAAATATTAGATTAAGTAATATGGGCAATGGTAAGCTAAGAATTGTAACCCACTTAGATTATAATAATGAAATGCACTCCTATTTTCTTGAAAAGTTGAGTACATATCAATAAAAAAAGCACTCTTTTGAGTGCTTTTTTTATATTATAATATTTTAATTTTATTCTACTTCCTTAACTTCTGCATTGGGAGCATTTTTTTTCACAGACTCGATTCCATTATTCATTCCACTTTCAGCAGCATACATCTGGCTACTTCCAATAATTTGACCGTTTGTTGACTTGATATTGAAATGAAACTTACCATTTTTGGCTGTTTTTCTTTCAAAAGAGTTATCATCTCCACAATTTTTTTGCACAGACTCAATTCCGTTCATCGCACCAGATTTTGATGCATACATTTGGCTAGATAAAATTACTTGTCCATTTCCAGCTTTTAATACGAAATGATATTTATCATCACTTTTTTTTAATTCAAACATAGTTGAGATTTTAAAGGTTTGACTTGCATTCTTATAAAGTATAAATATCGAAAAAAAAAACCATAATTAAAACTTATCTATTAAGTGTTTAATATGTAAACTAGGCAGTTTGTCGGAATTAAATATTTCATAATCGAAAAATAATATTTTAGTTAAAGTTTTCTTAATAGAAAATTTTTAATTTGAAGAAATATTAACACAAAAAACCATCAAAATGAAAAAAATCATCCTTTTTGGTATTTCTTTTTTAGTAGCTTCAGTAGCTTTCTCTCAAGATTTACCTACAAACCCAGAACCAGGAAAATGCTATGTGCGTTGTACTACACCAGACGTATATGTTAACGAAACAGTACAAATTCAAACAAAACCAGCTTATAAGCGTTTAAGAACGGTTCCTGCTCAGTATGAGACAAGAACTGAGCGTGTAATGGTAAAAGCTCCTGGAAAGAAACTTAGAGTTATCCCAGAAAAGTGGGGAACTGAAACTATCACGTATGTTAAAAAACAAGCTGGATCAACGTTAAGTGTATCTCCTGCAAGTTTTAGTAGTGATAGTGAAACTATTGAAATTAAACCAGCGTATGCACAATGGGAGTTAGGTGCTCCGGCGCCAGATTGCGCTTCTAGTAATCCAGACGATTGTCGTTACTGGTGTTATAAGGGGTACCCAGCAGAGTTTACTACTGTTAGCGTTACTCGTCTTGCTAACGACGCAACTGCAAATCGTTCTTCTACTAAAGAGCAAATGGGAACATACACAAAAAGAGTTGTTTCTGAACCAGCTAGAGTAGTAGAAGAAGAGATTCCTGCTGAGTATGCCAATATTACTAAAACAGTAATGGTTAAAGATGCAGAGGTTATTGAAGAAACAGTTCCTGCAGAGTATAGAACAGTAACTAAAGAAGTTTTAAAAACTAAGGGTGGTCTAACTACTTGGAGAGAAGTAGAATGTGCTCTTGTTGAGTACCAAGCATTACCAATAAACTGGAATTTAGGAAGCGCAACATTAACTACGCAAGCTAAAAATTTAATAGACACACGTTTAATGCCAGTATTAGCTCAAAATCCTGGAGTTAAACTAGAAATAGCTTCTCACACAGACTCTAGAGGAAGTAGTACTTCTAACCAAGATTTATCGGAGAGAAGAGCACAAGCTGTTGTTAGATACTTACAATCTAAAGGTATTAACCCAAGTCTATTAGTTGCTAACGGATACGGTGAAAATAGATTAAAGAACAGATGTTCAGATGGAGTATCTTGTACTGAGCGTGAGCACAGAGCAAACCGTAGAACTGAATTTAGGTTAATAAATAACTAATTTACGTTAACACAACCATCAACGTGATTAGATTGCAAAAGAATTCCCAAATTTGGGAATTCTTTTTTTTTTACCATCTTTGGCATAAATAATGTTGAAATAAAATAAATTCTAAGCCCTATGAATCGTTTTATTGCTATTCTTATTGTATTATTTGTAAGTAATTCAGTCACATTTGCTCAAGATGAAGCTCTCTCTCTAAATTGGTTAACTAACTTAAAAGAAGCAAAACAAATTGCCAAAAAGGAAAATAAGCCAATTCTGTTATATTTTACAGGAAGTGATTGGTGTTCTCCTTGTAAAATGCTAAAAAAAGATTTTTTTGAATCATCTGCATTTGTAGAAAAATCATCTTCTTTTGTAATGGTAATGATAGATTACCCACGTAGAATAGACATTTTAACAGAGGAGCAACTGGAATATAACAAGGGAATAGTTGCAGAATATAATAAATTAAAGACTTTTCCTAACCTAATGATTTTAAATGCTAAGGGGAAAATATTAGATAATATCTCTGGTTACAGTTCACTTAGGGATACAAGTAATCACTTTACTTTTATTAATAAATATTCTGGAAAAGTAAAATAAGTTATTTAAACATATCCATGCCAGGAATGTTAGGCATACCTTCTTTTGCTACTGCTGCTATCTCAGTTTCATTTACCTTAGTTGCCTTTTCTATAGCTTTATTAAGGTTAATTATCAAGTAATCTTCGAGCTGTTCCTTATCTTCAAGTAAAGTATCATCAAGAGTAATAGATTTTATTTCTCTATTTGCAGTAACTGTAATTTTTATAAGCCCGTCATTACTTTGTTCATCAATTAAAACGGTATCTAGTCTTTTTTTGGTTTCTTCAACCTTTGCTTGGGTTTCTTTTAGCTTACCCATCATTCCCATAATATCTCCAAACATATATTAATTTTTTAAGTTTTAGGTGCAAATTTAGTATTTTGCATTATTATAAATCAATAGTTTCAAAATGAAAAATATGCTTTTTGTTTCTATGTTAACACTTATTTTTGCAGTCTCTTGCAAACAAAAAGAAACTTCAGTAAAAAATATGGATATACAACCTCCTTTAGCTGAAAAAATTGCTAAAAATCTCGAAAAACATGGAGATATTAGAGTAGATAATTACTACTGGTTAAATCAAAAAGAAAACCCTGAAGTAATAGACTATCTAGAACGAGAAAATGATTACTATGAGAAAATGACAGCTCATACAAAGGATTTTCAGAAGGATTTATTTGAAGAAATGAAAAGTAGAATTAAGGAGGATGATAGCTCTGTTCCTTATTACTATAATGGGTATTATTACATTACTCGTTACGAAACTGGAAAGGATTACCCTATTTATACGAGAAAAAAGGAAAGTCTTGATGCTAACGAAGAGGTCTTATTTAATGTTAATGAAATGGCAGAAGGGCATTCGTATTATAATCTAAATGGTATTAATGTAAGTCCAGACAACAAATGGGTAGCATATGGTGTAGATACTGTAAGTAGAAGAAAATATACTATTTACATTAAAAACATAGAAACTGGAGAAGTACTCCCAAAAAGTATTGCAACTACCACAGGAGGTTCGACATGGGCTAATGACAATAAAACATTATTTTACACCAGAAAAGATGAGCAGACGTTACGTTCTAATCAAATTTTTAAGCACAAGAGAGGTGAGGATCCTGAAAATGATAAATTGATTTTTACCGAAGAAGATGAAACATTTGGTACGTATGTTTATAAAACAAAATCTAAAAAGTTTTTAGTAATAGGTTCCTACAGTACGTTATCTAATGAATTTCAGGTTTTAGACGCAGATACACCAGATGGTAACTTTTCAGTTTTTCAAAAAAGAGAAAGAGGCTTAGAATATAGTATTTCCCACTTTGGCAATGACTTTTATATTGTTACAAATAAAGATGGAGCTACTAACTTTAAACTAATGAAAACTTCAGAGTCTAAAACTTCAAAAGAAAACTGGATAGAAGTTATCGCTCATAGAGATAATGTGTTACTTGAAGATATAGATATTTTTAAAAATTATCTAGTTGTAAGTGAACGAAGTAATGGATTAAATAAAATCCATATTATGAGTTGGGATAAAACACAAGACTATTACCTTCCTTTTGATAGTGAAACCTATACTGCTTATACAACGCAAAATATAGAATTTGATACCAAAATACT
>CAYGMB010000031.1:3031-4402 GCA_964350765.1 uncultured Flavobacteriaceae bacterium | reverse complement strand
AATACTTAGGTATGGGTATAATGGGCTAACAACTCCGGCATCTGTGATAGATTTTAACATGGAGACAAAGGAAAAAGAAGTTAAAAAAGAAGTAGAGGTGTTGGGTGGAGAATTTGATAAAGATAATTATGAGTCCAAACGTGTTTGGGCAACTGCAACAGATGGTACAAAAATTCCAATCTCTCTAGTTTATAGAAAAGGGATAAAGTTAAATGGTAAAAATCCTTTATTTCAATACGCATACGGATCTTATGGCTCAACAATAGACCCTTACTTCTCAACTGTGCGTCTTAGCTTGCTAGATAGAGGTTTTATCTATGCTATTACTCATGTTAGAGGAGGAGAATACTTAGGAAGAAAATGGTATGAAGATGGAAAACTCTTAAAAAAGAAAAACACCTTTACAGATTTTATAGATGCCTCTAAGTATTTAATTGAAGAAGGCTATACTTCTAGAGACCACTTATATGCTTCAGGAGGTTCTGCTGGGGGATTGCTAATGGGAGCTGTGTCTAATATGGCTCCAGATTTATACAACGGTATTATTGCTGCCGTTCCATTTGTAGATGTAATTACCACTATGCTAGATGATAGTATTCCCCTAACTACGGGTGAATATGATGAGTGGGGTAACCCTAACGACCTTGAATACTATAATTACATAAAATCATATTCACCTTATGATAATGTAGAAGCTAAAGCTTACCCAAATATGTTTGTAACTACTGGATATCACGACTCTCAAGTACAATACTGGGAGCCTGCGAAGTGGGTAGCAAAACTAAGAGAATTAAAAGCAGATAAAAATCTGTTGTTATTCCATACCAACATGGAAGCTGGTCATGGAGGTGCTTCAGGAAGATTTGAAGCCCTTAAAGAAGTTGCTATGGATTATGCCTTTATCTTTGATTTGGAAGGAATAAAAGAGTAATTAATTTTTTTAACGTAACTTTGCCACGTTTTTGACTGAACTAAAATTCAGTTTTAAAATAAAACTCTTTATATGAAAAAAAGCATTAATGCTCACGATAGTGTTTTAAGTTTAATTGGTGATACCCCATTAGTAAAGTTGTCTAATATTACCGCTAACATGAAGGGTAATTACTTTGCTAAGATTGAAGCTTTTAACCCAGGACATTCTTCAAAAGATAGAATAGCACTTTATATAATAGAACAAGCAGAAAAGAAAGGAATTCTAAAACCAGGAGATACTATAATTGAAACCACAAGTGGTAATACAGGTTTTAGTATAGCAATGGTTAGTGTTCTTAAAGGATATGAATGTATTTTGGCAGTAAGCTCAAAGTCGTCTCCAGACAAGATAGACATGCTTAAAACAATGGGAGCCAAAGTATATGTTTGTCCTGCACA
>CAYGMB010000031.1:0-3021 GCA_964350765.1 uncultured Flavobacteriaceae bacterium | reverse complement strand
ACATGTAAAAGCAGATGATCCAAGATCTTATTATGAAGTAGCAAAACGTTTACACACCGAGATTAAAGACTCTGTTTATATAAACCAATATTTTAATGAACTCAATATAGAAGCTCATTATGCAAGCACAGGACCAGAAATTTGGGAAAAAACAAATGGTCAAATTACACACTTAGTTGCTTGTAGTGGTACAGGTGGTACCATTTCTGGAACAGCTCGTTATTTAAAAGAACAAAACCCTTCTATAAAGGTAATTGGTATAGATGCATATGGTTCAGTAATCCAGAAGTATCACGAAACTAGAGAATTTGATAGTAATGAGATTTACCCATATAGAATTGAAGGGCTTGGAAAAAATTTAATCCCTACAGCTACAGATTTTGATACTATTGATTCTTTTATAAAAGTTACAGATGAGGATAGTGCTCATACAGCTAGAGAACTTGCTAAAACTGAAGGTTTATTTGTTGGCTACACAAGTGGTGCTGCAATGCAAGGTTTAAAACAACTTGAAGAAGAAGGTGTTTTTGATGAATCTAGTAATATTGTAGTAATATTTCCTGACCACGGTTCTAGATATATGAGTAAGATATATAGTAACGATTGGATGGAAAAACAAGGCTTTTTTGATGCTTCAAGACATGAAGTTGAGGCTATCCAATATATAAAATAAGTTACTAAAGCATACATAGTAAAACCCTATCAATCATTTGGTAGGGTTTTATTTTTTAACAGAACTACCCATAAAAATCATTGCCATCCTACTAATTTTATTTAATTTTGCGGTCACTAAATAATTGAGTATTGATGAAAGATTTATTTGATAAAATATATAAAGATAAAGGGCCTCTAGGTAAATGGGCGGAAGTAGCAGAAGGATACTTTGTATTTCCAAAGTTAGAAGGACCTATATCAAACCGCATGAAGTTCCAAGGAAAAGAAGTTGTTACTTGGAGTATTAACGATTATTTAGGTTTAGCAAACCATCCTGAAGTTCGTAAAGTTGATGCTGAAGCTGCAGCAAAATATGGTTCTGCTTATCCTATGGGGGCACGAATGATGAGTGGCCATACTGACTTGCATGAGCAATTACAAAAAGAACTGGCTGCTTTTGTATCTAAAGAAGCAGCATACCTTTTAAATTTTGGATACCAAGGAATGGTGTCTACTATAGACGCTTTGGTGTCTAAAGATGATGTAATTGTATATGATGTTGATGCCCATGCGTGTATTATTGATGGAGTACGATTACACCTAGGACAACGTTTTACCTATAAGCACAATGACATGGACAGTATTGAGAAAAACTTGATACGTGCAGAGAAAGTAGCTGAAAAAACAGGTGGAGGAATTTTACTAATTTCTGAAGGTGTTTTAGGAATGCGAGGAGAGCAAGGAAAGTTAAAGGAAATAGTTGCCCTTAAAAAGAAATACAACTTTAGACTTTTTGTTGACGATGCTCACGGTTTTGGTACTCTTGGTAAAACAGGTGCTGGAGCAGGTGAGGAACAAGGAGTTCAAGATGATATTGATGTGTATTTTGCAACTTTTGCAAAGTCTATGGCCAGTACAGGTGCATTTATAGCTGCTGACAACGAAATTATTACTTATCTAAAATATAATTTACGTTCTCAAATGTTCGCAAAATCATTGCAAATGCAATTAGTTGAGGGAGCATTAAAGAGACTTGACATGATGCGCTCTAGTACAAAGTTTAAAGATAAACTTTGGGAGAATGTAAATGCATTACAAGGAGGATTAAGAAATAGAGGTTTCGACCTTGGAACAACTCAAAGTTGTGTAACTCCAGTATACTTAAAGGGTTCTATTCCAGAGGCTATGGCGTTGGTAAAAGACTTACGTGAAAACCATGGTATTTTCTGCTCTATCGTAGTATACCCAGTAATACCAAAAGGACTAATTTTACTACGTATGATTCCAACAGCTTCTCATACTATGCAAGATATTGAGGATACTTTAGAGGCTTTCTCTGCTATTAGAGAAAGACTTGAAAATGGAACTTATAAAAGGCTGTCTGCATCTGTTGCTGCTGCAATGGGAGAGTAACAATGTAAAAATAAATAGTATTAAAAAGCCTCTCATTTTGAGAGGTTTTTTTAATTAACCTTATACCCGCAAACAGCTTTACCATTTATAAATAATATAAGTTCTTTATTAGCTTGTTGGTAAAGGTTAATAGCAAAACTTACCTTCTTATCAACTATGGAAAAATCTTTTACTGTTTTAGATTTATTATCTAAACTATAACCAATCCAATCAATAGGTTCTTTAGAACTCAAAATAAATGTTGTTTCTTTATTCTCATTAGAGGATAAAATTCCTATTTTAGGAGAGAGTATAAGATGATTAGGAGCTTCACTCCCAAACTGTAATACACTAGTTTCATAAACTCTTCTGGACATTATATCATTTAGTAAAGCATCTTCTTTGTTTTGGGGATGATGAATATTTATCAAAATCTCTGGAGGTGTTTTGTAATAGAAATCTGTTGGGTCTTTTATAAATTCACGCCCACTAAAGGAACCAGCTCCCCATGTAGTATCAACAAGATATTGTTCTCCATTAATAGTTACTTTATTCCAAGCGTGGTTTGAGTTGTCATTTTTTCTGCCAATCTCCTTAATACTATTTCTTGAATACCCAGAAATTATGCTAGATTGTATTTCTAACTGATCACATAATTCTTTAAAAAGCGTACTATAGCCATGACAAATTGCAGCATTTGTAGAAAGTGTTCGCTCAGCTTGTAATTTTTGTCGTTCTTTAAGTTTTTGTAGACGTTCTTCTTCTGAAGAAAAACGAATACTGTTTGATATTTTATTTCTTTCTGAAAAACTGTAGGAAATATTATTGGTAATCCAGACATAGATAGCTCTTACTTTATCTTCTTCCGAAGAAAAGTCTTTTGCTATTCTCTCTGAAAGCTTTTCTGTATTACTAAATTTTGAAGGATATTTTAGTACAATAGCATCTACTTTTTGATACTCTTGCGCGCTGGTA
>CAYGMB010000030.1:8730-12364 GCA_964350765.1 uncultured Flavobacteriaceae bacterium | reverse complement strand
AGTTAAAGTTTTCTTTTTAGTGTTTGTGATATCTTTTGCCTTGATGCACTATGTAGCGAAAGCTAAATACCTAAAACAAAAAATCAAGGCTGCATATAATTTTGGAAACAATTAACGGTTCATTCGCGATTGTTTATAACTTTAAAGTGTTTGTTTGTATAAAAGCATAATCCTAATCGATTTTACGTTGACCATCTTCTGGATATGGAATGTTTTCAACTTCAGGAATACAATCTGTAAGATTTTTGAAAATTTCTTTAAGTCTTAATGATATATCTAAATAAACATCTTGATTTTCTCCAACTTGACTAAATATTTCTTTGTTTTCAAATATAAATTCGGTGTCACTAAACTCATATTTAAAATACTTTCCATGATAAAACCCGTTTGAATGTATCATACAATTCCTTAATCGATTAACAAAATCTATAAACTTTCTGTCTTCTGTTAAATCTCCTTTGTAGTTTGCTTTGTTCTTATTTATTATGAAGTTAAATTTTCTAAATAATGGAACAAATGCCGTTTGTTTTAAAATGTCAATAATAATTGATTTATTACTTTCTTCTAATGAAGAAATAGCTTTCACCAATTATAGTCTCATATTAATAATCATTTACTAAATAATCAAAAATCAAAGAAATTGAAAACTCGAATGTAGTCCAAGTTCCAAAAACAATATTTCGATTAAGATTATTATGGTAACCAGCAGAAAGCATCTGATGATCTTGGATTTCGTACAATCTTTTTGCGTGAGTTTTAAATTCATATACTTCACCTTTAAAAAGAACTTGTCCTTTTCCAATTAATTCTGCCAATCCATATGATACCTTTCCAATATAATAATCATAAATTGTTGAATAATACAAACCAAAAAAACTATGACGAACATCATCTTCATGCCAATTTAAGGTAGCTATTTCTTTTTTACAATCTTCAGTTAAATTAAGTAATTCGTCTAAATTCATTTAGTTCAATATTTTCATCTAATGTAAGATTATTGCAATAATCAAACCATTTCACACACATTATGCTTCCCTCCTACATCGTCGCATAAAGAGTGTTCAATTAACATCGTAAAGAAACTTTCGGATTAAAATTTTTTAAAGAAACTGTAGTAAGAACTTTTCGCTTTTATCCAAAGCTCAAGTTACATAACGCAAGTACATTATAGAGCAACTATTATAATCTAGTAAATTGCGTATAGCTTTGTTATTTGATCATAATTATAGATATAACGCCTTTAGGCTTATATATCGTCATATAATTAAGTAAAAGTAATGAGTGTTTATTATATGGTCTTCATACTTACAAATTAATTTTTAAAACCATAACTTTATATTTTATAATGACTCGAAGCCATACCAATCAATGGATTACGATTTAGAAAGATACCCTAAAATAGCGGAAATCAAAAATTTTATTGAGCAATACGAGATACGTATTTTTCATACTGAAGATAATGATATTGCCCAACATTGTCATCTAACCGCAATGACTTTAGTTATTAAAAATAAAACATATACTGTTCTTGTTGATGATGAATACGAAGATTTAAAAAAAAATAATGAACTACTAGATTTTATATTGGTCTTTAGAGAGCTTGCAATTATTGAAGAATCTTCAGATTTTTTAGAATGGTGCTCAGAACTTAACTTACAGGCAGACAACTATAAAATATTGGATTACTATAAGCAGCTATCTTCAGAAGTTGAAAGCATAAAATTGTTGTTTAAGGATAACACTATCGATTATTTTATTTCGGATTTAGAGTTTCAACTTAATTCTGGAGCCATTCAATTATTGAGAAAATAAATTGTTACGTATAGTCTATTAAAAATTTTTAGCACTCCCCTGCTCTATTTCTATCACAAAAGAGTCTTACGTTCTATTATTCCTTTTTTTTCAATTGCTTTCTAATATGCTCGCTATCCCAATGGTTGTCAAAATCTACAATACCGCGTTTAAAGTCTTCTTCAAGTAATTTTTCTTGCTCCGCTAATTCCTTTTTTGCTTCAAAGATGTAATCTTCATCTCGCTTGGGTTGTTTTGCTAGCCTGCGTAAGCTTTCCTCATCATATTTAATAAAGTTTTGTACTTGCCTAGCTAAGGTGTATTTTCTGAAACCTAGTTTATTAAGAGCATCACTAGCCAAAGCCAATGAAGTATCTAATGACTCTCGATAGATGTTTTCCATTCCAAGGTTTAGTAAATCGTACGCGTCATATCTATTTTTTGCCCTAATCATTAATTCCACGTGAGGGTAATTTGTTTTTACCAGCTTTGCAACTTCCTTAGTAACGCTTGGATTATCAATCGCACAGATTAACATCTTTGCTTGGGCAATACCAGCAGATTCTAACAAATCTAGTCTAGTGGCATCACCATAATACACCTCAAATCCCATTTTGCGTAGAAAATCAACACGATTAGAATCAATATCCAAAATGGTGGCTTCAACACCATGCGAACGTAAAAAGCGACCAACTGTACTCCCAAAATGACCAAAACCAACAAGTATTACCTTTTGAGACTTGGCAATATGATCCATAGGACGTTTAATAGACTCTTTTGTGCCTACTTTTGGTAGAATAAGACGTTCGTTAATAATATCCAGAATTGGTGTTAGAGACATACTTAAGGCTGTAATAACCAGTAAAATATCCATTTGTTCCTGCTCCAGAATACTAAGCCCAAAAGCAAAGGATAGTAGTACAAAAGCAAATTCACCAACTTGTGATAAATTAAATGTGAGTAATAGTTTTTGGTCTAATTTTAATTTGAAAATATGCCCCACTACAAATAGCACTACAGCCTTGACTAGAATAACACTAACTAATATACCACCAATGGTCAATGGACTTTTTGCAATGACAATAAAGTTAATAGATGCTCCTACTGCCATAAAAAACAGTCCTAGCAATAGATTTTTAAAGGGTTCTAGAGTGCTTTCTAACTCATGTTTAAATTCACTATTGGACAAAACAACACCGCCTAGAAAGGCACCTAATGCTGGGCTAATACCAACAAACTCCATTACATACGATATTGCAAATACAATTAAAAATGCGGCTGCTATTAGTAATTCTCGCACTCCTGTATTGGCCACTTTTCGAAGCATTGGTACAATTAAATAGCGTCCAGCAACTACTATTGAAACTACCGATACAATAATTGCCAATGTTTGTAAACCTATAGGCAGACTTTCTAGTAAACTACTACCTTCTGAATGATTAGAAACTGACGATGTACTTGAAGAACTTGATAATAAGGGCAAAATACCAAGCATAAAAATTACAATGATATCTTGAAAAAGTAGAATAGAAAAAGACGATGAGCCCGACGTTGTTTCCATGAGCCCTTTTTCTTTTATGGTTTGCATAGCAATTGCTGTGGAAGATAATGTAACAGCCATAGCAATAACCAGCGATACAATAGAGTCAAACCCTAATACCATAAATAATCCATACGATACGAGCATGGTTAAGCCAACCTGCAAACCACCCATTCCTAAAATGGTTTTACGCATTTTCCAGAAGTTTTTTGGTTCAATTTCTAGGCCTATTAAAAATAGCATCATGACAACGCCAAATTCTGCAAAATGTAAAATATCTTCTCCTTCTTCTCCTACAAAACC
>CAYGMB010000030.1:1248-8720 GCA_964350765.1 uncultured Flavobacteriaceae bacterium | reverse complement strand
CACATACGGACCAATTAAAACCCCCGCTAACAAATAACCTATAACTGGGCTTAAGCCAATACGCTTTGCAATAGAAACACAAATTATTGCTCCCACCAAAAACATAATAGCTTCAAAAAGTAAACTTCCTGTCATTTTAATTAGATAATATTGGTAAATCGTTTACAAACAAACAATCTGATAAGGTTTCTTGCTTAAAATTAGATTGTAAAATATCTAAAAGAGTTTCATATTGATTGGCATAATTTTCTATTTCATCGTCAGATATGCTATGCGTCCCCATCACAGCAAACGGAGGTAAATAATGCATGCTGCATAGTTTTGCTGTTTGTTCAAAAGGTCTTAAAAATTGATTTACAGTAAAACTATTGTAACCCTCAGAACAATATACATCTCTTGTGCCTCCAGTTGTAATCACATTCATAACCGTTTTTCCTTCTAAAGCTTTGCCTTCTGGCCCATATGCCCAATTAAACTCTAATACCATATCTTGCCATTGTTTTAGTATAGCGGGACTGCTATACCAATAAAACGGGTGTTGCCAAATAATAATGTCATGCTGTTGCAATAATGCCTGCTCACGCTTTACATCTATATGAAAATTAGGGTATTCCTCATATAAATCGTGAAAAGTTATGTTGTCTACATTTTTGATACGTGAAATCAACGCATTATTAGCTCTAGACTTTTCAAATTTTGGGTGTGCAAATAAGATAAGTATCTTTTTCATTGGCTAGGTTAGGCTTCTTTAAAAGCTTTACGGATAAATAGTTTGTCCCGTTAAATTAAGAAATATTTTATATTACAAATGTCAAAAGGTATGCCTATTTAATTTTTATGACCTTCTGGCATATGGTAATAAAAAAAGGGCGTTATTGCTAACCAAAAACATTGCTACATCATATCAATGTTACTGGATACAAGACAAAATGGTGTAGAAAATATTTAGCTATTTTTACACCAGTAATGCATCCAATTAATCCATATAAAAATCCTTACAACTTCGCTCAACTTATAGCAGCCTCTCCTGAGTTACGCGAATTTGTAAAAACCAATCGCGCTGGAGAGCTTACTATAGATTTTGGGGATTCATCTGCGGTATACGCACTTAATAAAGCTTTACTACTAGGAGATTATAAACTAAAAGAATATAACTTACCAAAGGGATATCTTATACCTCCTGTTCCTGGAAGATTGGATTATTTATTACATATCCAAGATTTTTATAGTAGGAAAACAGGTAATTCTCCTACACAAGTGCTTGATATTGGTACTGGCGCTAACGCAATATACTGCATACTTGGAGCACAACATTTTAATTGGACTATGGTCGGGGCAGAAAGTGATTATGATGCTGTAAAAATAGCCAAACAAAATATAGCTGCTACTCCTTCACTACAGGATAAAGTAGATGTTAGACATCAAGAAAATAAAAGCTTTTTGTTTACAGGAATTATTAAGCCTAATGAGAAATTTGGTATAACAGTATGTAACCCTCCTTTTCATGGCTCTAGAGAAGAAGCTTTAAAGGGCTCACTTCGAAAACAAATCAACTTGAATAATACCATTCATAAAGAAGGTATAGTTTTAAATTTTGAAGGTCAAGCTAATGAATTGTGGTGTAATGGTGGAGAAGTTTTATTTATAAAAAGGCTAATTAAAGAAAGTACTCGTTTTACATCTCAAGTTCAGTTTTTTAGTAGTTTAGTCTCTAGGTCTTCTTCATTACTCGCTATTGAGAAACAGCTTGTAAAGTCTAAAGCAACATATGAAATAATACCTATGGAGCAAGGCAATAAAAAAAGTAGATGTGTAGTTTGGTGGTATACTAACTAAAAAAAGCCACTCAATATAGTTTGAGTGGTTTTTTATTGGTTAGCTAAGTAGTATTGGCTATCAAATTTAATTGTGACTAAATTATTCTTAAGTGTATACCTATACATCGAAAATTATTTTAATTGTCATCAACCTGATTTTTACACTTTTTTTACAACAATTTTACAGTATTAAGACCTTCAATAGTTTAGATTTATTGAAAAATTGATTGCTATGAAAAGGTTTGTTTTTCTATTATGTTTTCTTACTACTACTGTTGTCTTTGGACAAGATGTTCAACATAAAGCAATTGTAGTTGCAGATACCTCTTGGGGGAAAGAAGTTATCACCTTCCCTATTAGTTGGGCTCCTAAAGTACAGCTTTCTGGTTATGAAGAGCTACGCTTTGCGCCAGAATGGAAAAATCCTGAAAGTAATGATTTTTGGTCTTTAGTAATGTCTTGGAAGGTAGATGCAAACCAACCACTTACAACCGAAACCATAGTAGCTAATCTAGCTGGCTATTTTGATGGATTGATGAAACCAAATCATTGGGCACAGGAGTTTCCATCGCCTCAAGTAATAATAAAGGATGTAACAAATGAGAAACTATTTTTAAGTATGAAATTTTTTGATGGTTTTTATACAGGAAAAGTAGTAACAGTAGCAATAATAGCTACTCAAACGCATTGCAAAGAAATACAAAAGTCCATTATTAATCTCAAGATTTCTCCCAATGACTTTGATACTACAATTTGGAATACCCTCAATGAAATAAAGTTACATAAAGATATTTGCTCTAAATAACCTCTACTTAATTAAGATAGCTACCAGATCTTAATACGCTCTTCTTCAGGCCTAAAGTTTTGTTCCCCTTCTTGTACATTAAATGCATCGTAAAAAGGTGAAAAATTCATTAATGGACCGTTTACACGCCACATAGGTGGTGAATGTGGATCTGTAGCAACATAATTACGTAAAAAAGCTTCTCGCATTTTTACACGCCAGATGCGAGCTATAGATAAAAAGAATCGTTGGTCTGGAGTATAGCCGCCAATTTTTGTGGTGTCTTGTCCTTGTTCGGTTAACTTAAAAGCATCGTATGCGATAGCAATACCACCATTATCCGCTGTGTTTTCACCAACAGTTAACGCTCCTTTTAAATGAATACTGTCTAATACTGTGAAGGCTCCGTATTGGTCTATAATTTGTTGTGTTTTGGCTTTAAACTTTGTGTAATCCTCTTCTGTCCACCAATTAGTTACATTCCCATCTTTGTCGTATTGTGCTCCTTGATCATCAAATGCATGTGTGAATTCGTGCCCAATAACCATCCCAATACCTCCATAGTTTACAGCGTCGTCTGCATACAAATCAAAATAAGGTGCCTGTAAAATACCAGCTGGAAATACTATTTCGTTTAAAGATGGATTGTAATACGCCGTTACTGTAGAAGGAGTTGTGCCCCACTCATCTCTATTAGGAGGTTGATTTAATTGTTTTAATTGATACTCGTAAGCATCTTTACGTAAGGCAACTACGTTTTCAAAAAAGGTGTTTCTGTCAATTTCAACATCATACGTTCTCCACACATCCGGATAACCTATCTTCTTATTTATTGCAAATAGTTTTTCTTTAGCCTTTACTTTAGTACTATCACTCATCCAATCTAGATTTTCAATACGTTTTTCTAGTGTTTTCTGAAAGTTATTAACCAAATCCAAAGCACGCTTTTTAGCGTCTTCATTAAAATATCTTTTTACATATAATTGACCTAATGCAAAACCTATTTGGCCATCGACACGACGTACCATTTGTTTTGCTCTAGATTGTTGAACCGATTGTCCTGAAACTACTTTTGAATACTCAAAAGCTGCATCTTGAAAAGGCTTGCTCAAAATACCATCGTGAGAACTAATAGAATTTGCCTGTAGGTATAGTTTCCAGTCTGATAAAGGGATTTCTGCAAGTAACTTATCTAAAGTATCGTAATACTTAGGTTGACGCACGTTTATAGAGTCTGTTTCTGCTCCTAAATTGTTTAGCATTTTTTGCCACTCAATGTTTTTGTGTTTGTTGTCTAAATCTGAAACTGCCATTTTATGATAGTTTTCTGAAACTACCCGGCGCTCAATCCTTGTTTTATGTGACTCTGCCAATTGTTTTTCAATATCGTAAACGGCTTCTGCTTGTGATGCTGCATCATCACTACCAACTAACTCAAAAATGGTAGTCAAATATGTTTTATACGCTTCTTGGATCTCTTTCACAGAAGAGTCATTAGAAAAATAATAGTCTCTATCTGGTAACCCAAGTCCTGTTTGGTATAAGTGTAAAATATTTATTGTGCTATTTTTTTGATCTGGAGAGATACTTGGTGCTATCATAGAATAATCACCATATTTTATTTGCGTTGCCACATAGTCTAGTATAGATGGTATATCACTAATAGCATTAATTCTATCTAATATAGGCTGTATAGGAGTTATACCACGTTTGTTAATACTTGTTGTATCCATACCCGAAGCATAGAAATCACCAACCATTTGCTCCACACTACCCTTGGGATGCTCCTCTTGAGAAACTTCATCAAGTATATTTTTTAATAACTTTTGCTGTGGAATATTTAAAAAACGATAGGACCCTACTCCTACTTGATCATCTGCAATTACTGCATTATCCATCCATGTTTTATTTACATGGTTAAAAAAATTATCACCAGGTTTAATTGAATCGTTAATTCCATCAAAAACAACAGGAGGCACCTCTGTAGCCGCAGTATCGTTATTCTCTTTGCAAGAATAAAAAAGGGTAAAAACAATTAGTAAGTAAAAAAAGGGTTTCATAGTAATAAGAGTTATTTTACTCAAATATATGTATTCCTTTTAAGTAGTTTGTTATACTACTTCCAATTTATACCCCACTCCATGGACGTTTGTAATTTTAATGCTTTGATCATCTTGGAGTTTTTTACGAAGTTTTGAGATGTAAGTATCTAGGCTACGACCTACAATTACACCATTATCTTCCCAAACTTTTTTTGTTAATTCTTCGCGTTTTACTACTTCATTGGGTTTACCTACAAGAATTTCAAGAAGTTCAGATTCTTTGTTGGTAAGTGTTATTTCTTCAGCTTCTTTTATAAGTTTATTTTGCTCTGGATAAAATTTAAAAATACCTAATGCAGTAACATCTGCATTTTCCTCTGTATTTTTATACCAATAATATTTGCTGTAGAAAACAAAAGCCAAAAACAAAAGAACTAAACCAACTAACACGTAAAAGAAAACCTCAGATTTAGATTCTTCTGTAACTAGAGTGTTATCTTCAGAAAATTCTACAAAAATTTCATAGCAAGATTGGGGTACATCCCTTCCACCACAAGGAATTAAGACATCTTCTTCACCAAAATTAGTTTGATAGCTGTAAGTGATTTCAAGATTTTCACATTGCTTTACTTCTACTAAGTAATTTTTTTCAATACCCACTCTTGCAAAGCTCTTTTCAAGTGCAGTTGATAAATTAGCAGGATCAAAAGACAAAACACTATTAAAAGAAAGTTTGTAAACTTGATTTGTAAGTTTTGCAACAGGTTGTATTATTGAGGTAGAATCCCCTTGCGATAAGAGTAAGTGATTTCCCGCTTCCCGTAAGGCTACTTTTACACGTTTTTCAAAATCAAAATTACTGTTCTCTTGCGAATTGATTTCAGTAACAAAAAGAAAAAACAATAAAATAAATGCAATTAGTCTCCTCATAACTTTTACAAAGTTCTTTCAAATTTTTGACAATTTACAACTGTTGACACTTCTTTTACATTCTTTTGACACTTTTAAAAGTGCTTCCAGCTAGTTTTACTTCAAAATTATAAATCATGAAAAAATTACTTTTTACATTCATCATGCTATTTAGCATTGTTGCTATTAGTCAATCAGAAAAAACGTATCAGTTAGACACACAAAAAAGCAAACTACAATGGACCGGTTATTACCAATTTTACTTTAGTAAGCATACGGGCACAGTAAATTTTACTAAAGGCTCAATTACAACTAGTTTTAATAAAATTACCGGAGGAAGCTTTGAGATCGACATGACATCCATTACCAATGAAGATCATGAAAGAGGTGTTGGTCCTGTATCACACCTTATGAATGAAGACTTTTTTGATGTTGAAAAATATCCTAAAGCAAACTTAGTAATAACTGAAGTAGAATACTTTGAATCTGAAAACAAGCATAAATTCAATGCAGATTTAACACTAAAAGGAATCACAAAACCTATTGTGTTTTGGGGTACAGCAGATGGCGACGCTAGAACCATTACTACAAAATTTAAATTAGACCGAACTGATTGGGGAATAAATTACAATAACAAGATAAAAAATGAAGCGATTTCAAACGCTATGGGTTTTGAAACTATTTTATACTTTTAAGAAATGAAAAAGATAATCTACACTTTTTTTATACTATGTGCTACGGCTAGTATTGCACAAAATACTGAAAACACTCCGATTGTTAAAGTGAGTGATACTTGGCAAAAGGAGTATTTTGAATTTCCACTTAGTTTTGCTCCAGAAATACCTTTAAAAGGCTATGAAGAAGCTGTTTTTATGCCTGGTTGGTCTAATATGGAGAGTGATGAGTTTTGGACATATGCATTTTCGTGGGAGCTTGATCAAGACATATTACTTACAAGTAAAGAAATAGACAGCTACTTAAGGCTATACTTTGATGGTTTAATGAATAGAGTGAATAAGGATAAAACTAAAGCAGTTAATCCTACACAAGTATTACTAAGTCCCTTAGGGCCACATTCAAAGATAAAAGGGTTTCTTGGCAGGGTTGATATTTACGATGCTTTTCATACAAAAGAAGTTTTAAAATTAAGCTTTAAAATCACGCAAGAGTATTGCCTTGTTACTAATAAAGTAATTGCTCTTTTTAAATTTTCTCCAAAATCTAGAGATCATGAAGTTTGGGAACAACTAGAGGCAATCGCTCTTATTGAAAATAGGTGTTATTAAATTAAATAGATTCATTTTTGACAGAAACTTCAGAAATGTCACCATCATAAGAAATAGTATTGCGATGTGAACTATTTATTGAGACTCTTGCAGACTTATTACTATACACAGTTATAAATACTTGATAACTTTCAGTATCGTCTTTTATATCAAAAGAAATAGTAGTTTGTTGTTTCTTTTCATAAAACTTTTGTTCGTAATCTTTTGGAGTACCTTTAAAAAAAACTCCTGTGTTATTTGTATTAGAAGGGTTTCTTGGAAAACGCATTATCCCAAAATAGGGTAAATCTGCTGATACTGTGTCATTTTTAATACGCAGATAATTAGGAGTTCCAATAAGATTTACCCTAGCACCATTACTTCCTTGTGGTAATAATTGAGGTGCTAGTTGGTTCAATTCATTACTAGCAAGAGGTGTTGCCCATTCAGCTTCAAATTCAAATTGTTTTTCGCTCAACAATTTTGATATAGATGTTGCTCCTTTTTTTTCAGTTTCAGTAAATTTTTTTAAACCAACATGCGTTTGGATAACAACCCCTTCAATACCACCATCTCTTACTAGCAGATTACTGCCAAGACCCAACCAAGTGATAGGCATATCTTCTGGAATTGCTTTGAGAAACTG
Source organism: uncultured Flavobacteriaceae bacterium (assembly GCA_964350765.1). Classification (GTDB taxonomy): domain Bacteria; phylum Bacteroidota; class Bacteroidia; order Flavobacteriales; family Flavobacteriaceae; genus CAYGMB01. Next base: position 1,257 of record CAYGMB010000030.1, on the reverse strand, counting down.
GCTAAGATG
>CAYGMB010000030.1:0-1238 GCA_964350765.1 uncultured Flavobacteriaceae bacterium | reverse complement strand
TTTGCACCCGTACACCCAGCAACTACAAATGCGATACCAATAAAAAATGACAAGAATTTCATAAAACTTTATTTAATCTAATAAATACAAAAACTATACCTAAAAATACAAATTTAAATCTATAGGTTTTCTAAAACGATAGTAATTAGATAGATAGAATAATACTTAAAATAGAAATATTAAGAATATTTTATTTATATATCACAAAGTAGTATTAATACCTTTGAAATAGAAACTTAGTTACGTATCTTTAAAATACAATTTAAAAACGAAAAGACTATGAATATTAATTTTGAGTACAAGGACGTTACTGCTAGCAAAAGACTTGAGGAGTTAGTAACAGAGAAATTAAACAAACTTGAAAATAAATATGACTTTATGGTTGGTGCCGATGTCTATTTTAAGAAAGAAAATACAAGTTCTCCAGATTCTGGAATGCATTGTGATATACGCATTAATATTCCAAAATCCACTTTATATGCAAGTACCTCAAAAGGGTCTTTTGAGGCAGCAATAGCCCAAACCACTAATGAACTTCGTTCTCAACTAGAGAAGAAAAAAGGTAAGATGCAAACGCATCATTAATAGTAACTAAAATAACTTCTATGGGAATACTAGCAAAAGATGATAAACAGCTAAGCCTTATATATAATGGCAACACAAGAATAGGAAAGCAAACATATGCGTATATACAAGGGATAGACAAAAAAGTTCAAGCTATTGATATTGAGACTACTAACATTGGTCATTCAATTTGGGCAGAACTATCTAAAAAATTAGAATGTTCCATTAGCGACTTTATCGATACCAATATATTAGGCGATACCATAGAAGGTTATAGCGAAGATGACTGCATTAAAATTTTAACTGAAAATAAAGATGTCTTCACTAATGCTATAGCAATTAATGGTGACAAAACTAAGTTTATTACTAATCCTACTGAAATTTTATCCTTTTTTAATGTTGATTCTGCAGGCTTAGATAAAACATTTCATACTGAGAAACCCACTATTGAAAAAAAAACAAATGGTGAATCTTTTACTTAGTAAGATTATATAATTTTATAATAGCCACACTTTAAATACGACCCCTCTTTAAAAGTAACTGGATGATCACAATCGTGTGTTGTTTTCAAGGTAAGGTCGTATTTTACTTGTAAGTCCTTTATTGCTTTTGCGTTAATTTCAAAAAAAGAATCTGTTGTAATTCTAGAAGAACAAGAGGCTAACACTAGCATT
>CAYGMB010000029.1:4202-12375 GCA_964350765.1 uncultured Flavobacteriaceae bacterium | reverse complement strand
ACAAAAGAATAATATAAAGAATAATAAAGAAGAAATAAATAAAAAAGAAAAATATGACACCGAATCTGAAGGGGAAGATGTTCTCTCTTTTTTTAATGATTATTTATCTTCTCTTAAATATCAAAAAAATATTTCACCAACGGCGCTGAAATTTAATGACATAGATTTATTCCGTGCTTTAAAGAATTATGAAATAGAATTTCTTTGTGAATATCTTGAAAAGTATTTTGAAGAAGAACACAAACCTTCTTTAAACAAATTCTTTACATTCGATTCAATAGCAGTAAACAAACTAAAATACATTGAACAAAAAATTGTTGATGAAAATGACTATGTAGATGCATTAATAAACGAACTACAAAGAAATTATAAGAGAAGAATTGAATTACATAATGAACGAGATTCTTCAAGACGTAAAAAAAGCAAGAGTGTTTTAGTGGTCACAAAAAGGATTAAACAACAGGTTAAGAATGCTCTTAAAGTTAAATCTGAATTAGAAATAACAAATGCTTTTACACCATATATTGACGAGATACTCAATGAAAACTTGGATATTAAAAAGATACTTCCATACTTTTTTGCATTTAAAAATGACGAGTATGAAATCATTGATACCTATTTAGAATATCATAATTTACATTACGGTTATAGTAATAATTAGTTTAATGAAACCCACTAAACCCAATGGGTTATTGACTTTAAAAATTTACTTGGAAATAATCCAAATTACCACAAAAAAGATTTATATTTTTAGGGTTTTATAATATTTTAACTGAATGTCAACAAAGTTTTTTACTAATAAGAACGATAACAACTTAATAAACAAATTTAAAGGTGTTTTTGAAAACCAATCTATACATTGTTTTGATGCTCTTGTAGGTTATTTTAGAGCGTCTGGATATTTCAAAATAAGACCTTTACTTAACAATGTTCCTGAAATAAGAATATTAGTAGGTATAAATGTTGATGAATTAATAAATGAAGCTCAAAAAAAAGGACAGCTATATTTAGAAAACACTAATCATACTAAAGAAGAGTATATAAACTTCGTTGCTGAAGATATTTCTAAAGCAGAATATAGCGAAGATGTAGAAAATGGTATAATTCAATTCATTGAAGATATAATTACAAAAAAAGTAATTATTAAGGCACACGGTAAAAGAAATCTGCACGCTAAAGTATATATATTCAGACCACAACCATTTAATGAACACACTAACGGTAGTGTAATTACAGGTTCATCTAATCTAACGGATGCAGGTTTAGGTTCTAATGCTACTTCAAATTATGAGTTCAATGTATTGCTTAAAGACTATGAAGATGTTGTTTTCGCTACAAAAGAGTTTGAGGAACTTTGGGAAGAGTCTACAGAATTATTACCAGTTGACATAAAAGGTTTAAAAAAGAAAACGTATCTAAACGAAGATGTAACACCCTACGAACTGTATATTAAAATGCTTATTGAGTATTTTGGAGATGCAGTAATACGTGATAAAATTTCAAACAAAGACCTACCAGAGGGTTACACAAACTTACAATATCAAGCTGATGCAGTTGTAGAAGGCTTTGATAAGTTAATGAAGCATAACGGTTTTATACTTGCAGATGTAGTGGGTTTAGGAAAAACGGTTGTTGCTTCACGAATTATTAAAAGATACATTGATAAAAATGGTTATAACACTAAAGTATTGGTAGTATATCCCAATGCTTTAGAGGCAAACTGGAAAATTACTATTAATGACTTTGGGATAACTAACTATGTTCAATTTGTAACTAATGGTAGTTTGCATAAAATTATAGATGGTGATAATGTTAACTATAATAATCCTGAAGAGTATGATTTAATTGTGGTTGATGAATCACATAAATTTAGGTCGGCAGGTTCAAATATGTATGGTTTATTAGAACTGATTTGTAAAACACCTCGTATTACAGTTGGTAATGACATAAACAGAAAGAAAAAGGTAATGCTAATATCGGCTACACCATTAAACAACAGACCAGACGATATTGCAAATCAAGTATACTTATTTCAAGACTCTCGTAAATCTACTATTGAAGGAGTACCAAATTTACAATCATTTTTTGCGCCTAAAATTGAAGCTTATAAAAAGCTATACCAAGTAAAAGACCATAAAGAATTAGTACAAAAGGTAAAAGATATTTATTTACCTATTCGAGATAAGATTTTTACTGAATTAGTAATTCGTAGAACAAGAGCAGATATACAGAATATTAAGCGTTACAAAGACGATGTTGATGCACAAGGGATGTCTTTTCCTGATATTAGACCACCCCAAAAAGTAGAATACGCCTTTAATGAAAACTTAAACAACCTCTTTTACGAAACTGTGTTTAATTTAATAGATGGTGTAGGCTATTATCGTTACCGTGCAATTGAGTTTATTAACGAAGAGTATTTAGATATTTATGATAATGCTACCTTAATATCAAGACAATTAGCAATGATTATGAAAACCCAAATGGTTAAGCGTTTGGAGAGTAGTTTCTTTGCGTTTAAAAAATCTTTAAAAAGGTTTCACACATCCAATCAACGTATGATTGAAATGTTTGAAAATGACAAGATTTTTGTTGCACCAGATTTAGACTTAAATAAATTTTATGACGAAGGAAAAGAAGATGAAATTGAAAACAAAATTAATGAGCTAAACGAACAATCACCTAATAATGCTATTTATAAAGCAGAAGATTTTTCACCAGAATTATTAGAAGGGTTAAAAAGAGACCAGGAAATAATAAATGACCTTTTTAATAAATGGGAAGCTGTAAATGAAGACCCAAAAATTAAAAAGTTTATTAAAGATTTAGAACCTATATTTTTAGGAGAAGGCAATCTTGAAAAAAAATTAGTCATCTTTTCTGAATCTAAAGAAACTGTAAAATATTTAGCAGAAGAGTTAGAAAAGATTGGTAGAACAGATGTAATGGCCATTAGTGCTTCTAATGTAAAAAAACGATTTAATACGATACGTAAAAACTTTGATGCTAATTATCCAGATAAAAAAGAGAATGATTTTAATATTATCATCTCTACTGAAGTTTTAGCAGAAGGGATTAACCTGCATAGAAGTAATGTAATACTTAACTATGATATTCCCTGGAATGCGACACGTTTAATGCAACGTATAGGTCGTGTAAATCGTATTGGTACAAAAGCAAATGAAATACTTGTTTTTAACTTTTACCCTACAGCGCAATCTAATGCATTAATAAAGTTGAATGAAAAAGCATTAAAAAAATTACAAGGTTTTCACTCGGCGTTTGGAGAAGACAGTAAAATATATTCAGAACAAGAAGAAATCATAAATAACACTTTAGGAGATTTACAGCCTAAAGAAGAGATTGACGAGCGTTTACAATATCTTGAAATAGTTAGAGAATTGTATTTAGACAATACAAGAGAATATAAGCGTTTAAAAGATTTGCCTGTTAAAAGTCGAGTTGGCAGATTTGCAAAAGTAAAAACAGAAGTTGCAAAAGATATAATTGGACAATCGATAGAAAATGCAAGTTTGTGTTATTTGCGTAATAAAATGAAAGAGAGTTTTTATGTGTGTAATGAAAAACAATGTGTAGAAGTTACATTTATTCAAGCAGTAAAACTCTTCGAGGCTCTTAAAAAAGAGAAGCCCACAAAACTTGTAGAAAATCATTTTAATTCCGTCAACAAAGCAATAACGCATTTTAAAACAGTATATAATGAAATGTTTAGTGTTGAAGAATATGATACATCAAACTTATCAGTACAAGAGCGTAATTCCGTAATGTTTTTAAAAGCAATAATAGATTTAAAGAAATCCTTTCCTAACGAAGTTTCAGATGAGTTTGAAGACTTACTAAATACATCATTAAAAATAATTTATATGGGTGTGTTTAGAAAGTTTAGAAATGATATTGCACTACTGGCAAGAAGACAGAAAAAACGTAAAATGCCTTTGCCTAAAATTATTACTGAATTAAATACACTAATGAACAAATACCCTATTAAACAGATTGCAAGAATGGATGCATTACGTTGGGAAGAGGAAAAAGAAAATACACGACAATTTGAAGACCCTAAAATAGTCTTGACAGAGACCTTTGCATAAAAATGAATAGAGATAGGTTAAAAAACATATTACAAAATAATTACAGTAGAGCGTCTTGGATAAACACGCTTCAATTTCTGTCTGGTAATAAAAATTTGCTAACAGTTTCTTTAGAACCACAGCAGATAATACTGAATACAAAAAAAGCGGAAGAAATAGTAAGAAACCTATATCAATTAGGAACACTTAAAACTACAGATGGAATAACACTTCCTATTTTTGAAATTGAGCTACAAGAAAACATTAAGATTGAATACAATAAAGTTGGAGTAAATCAATTAATCAAAGAGTATATTTTAAAAGATGCAGGTAAAGGTGCTATTGCTACATACTTTTATGAGAGTGAAAAACCAAAAGAATGGCGCTTTTCTTTTATTAGCAAATTTGGAGGTAGTGAGTTTTTTGAGGAAGTTGAAGATGTAGAAACCAATCCCAAAAAATATACTTACATTTTTGGTACACCAGAGGAACATCGTACTGCTTTAGAACGTTTATATAATTTAGAACAATCACGTTTTAGATTAGAAGACTTTTTTGAAGCTTTTAATGTGGAGCCTGTTTCAAACAACTTCTTTAAAGAGTATAAAAATTTCTATTTAGATTTTGTTGGTCATTTATCAGGTAATGAAATATGTAGAAAGATATTTGAAGATGAAAATTCAGAAGATGTAGAAAAAGAAATCAGAAACTTTGTAAAACGTTTATTAGGTCGTATCGTATTTCTATATTTCTTGCAAAAGAAACGTTGGATGGGTGCTACAGTTGTTGAATTTGATAGTAATAGAAATCCACTTAAATATGAAGGTGGTGATACAAATTTTTTATTAAATCTATTTGAAGCAGATAAAGAACAATTCTATACAAATTCATTAAGTAAACTTTTCTTTAATGCACTAAATACCCCTAATAGAGTTGACGATGGAATTGAACTGCCAGAACAATACTTTGTAAATAGAAACTTAATAGAAAATAGTTTTGTAAAACCTAAAGACAACCATTTGGCAGTCCCTTTTTTAAACGGTGGATTGTTTGAAGAACACCAAGAACCCAAAAAACATAGAGATTTAAAATTTCCAGCCTTTTTATTTGAAGAGCTATTTGCATTTTTTAATGGTTATAATTTTACTATATATGAAAATAGTCCTGAAGACCATACTGTAGCGGTTGACCCAGAAATGTTGGGTAGTATTTTTGAAAACTTACTGGAAGATAATAAAGATAAGGGAGCTTTCTATACGCCCAAAGAGATTGTGTATTATATGACACAAGAGAGTTTAATTGAATACTTACATTCAAATTTAAAAAATACAAATAAATTAAAAGTTGAATGTTTATTAAAAAATCAAAGACGAGAAGGTTTATCTGATGAAGAATTACTTACTATAGAAGATTTAATTGATAGAGTTAAAATATGTGACCCTGCTATTGGTTCAGGAGCATTTCCTATGGGTTTATTACAAGAAATATTTAACTTAAAAGCATTTATTCATTTTATTTTAGATAGACCACAATCAGATTGGCATCCTGCTGATATTAAACAAAATATTATACAGAACTCTATTTACGGTGTAGATTTAGAAGAAGATGCTGTAGACATAGCTCGTTTGCGTTTTTGGTTGTCGTTAGTTGTGGATGAAGATAACCCGAAACCCTTGCCAAATTTAGATTATAAAATAATGCAAGGTAATAGTCTATTAGAAAGTTTTGAAGGCATTCCGTTAAACAACACTAATTTGTTTAATGCACCAACTGATAGGAACATTACACTTTTCGAAGAACCAGATATAGATTATAGTATTGGTGATGATATCAAAAAGTTGATGGAAGATTATTTTAATCCAGCGAACTATAATAAAAAGCAAGAGATTCATAAAGCAATAGACAAAAAAGTCATCGATTATATTGATAAATGTTTAGAGGGTTTTGAAAATCAAAAACTAATAGAGCTTGCTGGGGCTAAACAGTCTTTAAAACGTAAAACTGAATTAAAACAAAGAACAGAGCCAATTGTTAAAGAAATAACACAGATAGAAGAATCTATAAGTAGTAAAGGAAATGCTCGTAAAAAATTGTTAGAATTTGAGCAAAAATCTGAACGACCTTATTTTTTATGGAATTTGTTTTTTAAAGATGTTTTTGAAAAAGAAGGTTTTGACATTGTAATTGGTAATCCACCGTATATCCAATTACAAAAATTGGGTAAAGAAACGGATAAACTTCAATCTGAAAATTACTTTACATTTACTCGTTCAGGAGATATATATGCTCTGTTTTATGAAAAAGGAAATGAAATATTGAAAAAAGGCGGTGTTCTCTGCTATATAACATCTAATTCTTGGTTAAAAACAAAATATGGGGAGAGTTTAAGGGATTATTTTATTGAAAATACTAATCCATTAAAGATTATAAATTTTGAAGACACTCAAATATTCCCGTCTGCAACGGTGGAATCAAATATAATTATAACTCATAAATCGAAATTTAAAGATAATACGCAGGTATTAGTTTTAAAAAATAATTATTCTAAAAGTATTTCACTTGGTGATTTTTTCAAAGAGCATAATATTACTGTTAGTGGGTTAGATAAAAATGAATGGATTATTCTAACAAAAGAAGAATATTATATTAAATCTACTATTGAAGAACATTCCAATAAAATTGAAGATTTAGAGACAAATATATCTTCTGGTATAAAGACAGGTTTAAATAAGGCTTTTTTATTAAGTGAAGATGATAAAGAATCTCTTCTTGAAAAAGACACGAAAAATAACGATATAATTAAACCAATTATACGAGGTAGAGATATTTCTAAATACTCAATTAATTTTGATAATTGGTGGGTTATTTACTCGCATAATGGAAATAGAAAAGATAATATTACACCTATAGATATAGTAAATGAATACCCAACTATTTTAGAGTATTTAAATCAATTTAAGCCTACTATTGCTAACAGACCAAGTAAAGGAAATCATTGGTCAAATGTGCCTACGGGCTATTTGAAAGACTTCTTTAAACCAAAAATAATTTGGGGTGAGTTATCAGATAAAGCTAAATTCACTTATGACGATAATAAAAATATCGTTGAAGCAACAGTTTTTATGTTAACTGGTGATAATCTAAAATATATACTTTCTATTTTAAATTCTAAATTGAGTGAATGGTATTTCTCTACATATACCACTACCTCTGGTATGGGAACTAATCGTTGGAAAAAATATAAAATAAACAAATTTCCTATTTGTAATACAAGTCAAGAAAATATGCATTTACTTGAAAGTTTGATAGATATTGCATTGTTTTCAAATTCAAAATCAACTAAACAAATCAATGAAACAATTAAGAATGAACACATATCACAGTTCGTTGAAGAAGTGATTGACGGTTGTGTATTTGAATTGTATTTTAAAGAACATATGCTCGAAAAAGGCATTAACATTATTGATTTAGTACAAGAAGAAATTACTAACATATTTGGTGAATCAGGCTTTAAAGACTTTGATGAGCCAACTAAAAAAAGAAAGGTTTGGGAGCTATATAAAAATCTAAAGAATAGTGAAGTTCAACAACGTATGCGCTTGTTTGTTGCTAAAAGCCCAGATATTTTAAAACCAATACTTCAAAGCTAATATGAGTAGTCCAATTAAAGACATAGCTTTAAGTAATTTCAAAGCCTTTTATGATGAGAATACTTTAACTATTAACGGTAAACATTTACTATTATACGGTGAAAATGGTAGTGGTAAGAGTTCTATTTATTGGGCTTTATATACCTTACTTCAATCGGCTACGAAAACAAACTCTCAAATAGGTAAATATTTTACACCAAACAATAACGAACATTTAATTAATCATCATTTCCTAAAAGAACATAGTTCATTTGCTATTGATAGTGATGGTCAAATAACACATCCGCAAACAATTGGTAACAATGCATTTGTTGAAGTTGCATTACAGGATAATACTTCGTTGGTTATTGATAGTTCTGGCTTAAATATTCTTCGCTCTACAGATAGTGAAATTCTAAATAATTTTAATCGATATAGTGATTTTATTGCCCATAG
>CAYGMB010000029.1:0-4192 GCA_964350765.1 uncultured Flavobacteriaceae bacterium | reverse complement strand
TTTACAATTTCAGAAACTCAAAAGAAATAAATTTATGGGAAGTGTTTGTAAGAGATATTTTTCCATTTCTATTAACCAATTTAGGTAGTGGTAGCGAAACACTTGGTCAAATATTAAAAGAGATTGAAGAAACAAAGCCATTTTATGGTTTTAGTGGCAACAATTTTAGTATTAGAACAACACGCAGTAATGAAAGACGAAATTACGAAGCAAGAATAACTCTTTTAAACCAAAATATTAATGATTGGATTTCTGAAATAAATAGATTGGTTAATGATTTTTATAATACACACTTCAGGGAAAATGGTGATGTAGAATTGCGAATAGCATTAGACTATTCTGATGAGTTAACATTTGGTGATATAGTACAAAAGCATAATTACAATAATCGGCTATATCAAACTCATTCTAAAAAGCATATCGATTTAAATGAACCACTTATAAAGTTAAAAGTTTGGCATAAAGACAATAATAACAATTGGATAGCAGTTCATAGACCGCAAACTTATTTTAACGAAGCGAAATTAACACAAATTGCTTTATCTGTTCGTTTTAGTTTGTTAGATGATTCTATAAGACCACCTTTTCCAGGTCAATTTTTAGCTTTAGATGACTTATTGATAAGTTTAGATATGAGTAATCGTGATAAAGTGTTAGATATTATTTTAAGGGTATTTGCACCAAAATATAAAATCTATTTATTTACTCACGAAAGGTCGTTCTTTAATCTAATTAAAAGAAGAATAGAATATCAATATGATAAGACTGAATGGGTTTTTAGTGAAGCCTATATGCAAAATAAAGAGGTAACTAAATCAGATGATTCCAAAGTAAATATTCCAACAACAAATATCTATCCTTCAAATACTTTTTTGTCACAGGCTATTTATCATCAAACTAATTTTCCACCAGATTATCCTGCATCTGCAAATTATTTAAGAAAAGAAATAGAAGACATTTTAACAAATTATCTTCCGAAAGAGATTATAAAAAATCAAGATGGTACTACTAAAATTAAATTAAATGATTTTATTAATTCAGCAATTAAATTCTATCATAGTTTAAATCTGGATATTACTTTACTGAATAAGGTAAATGAGTTTGTTCCAGTAATGTTAAACCCTCTTTCTCATAAGGATTTATCAAGTGAAGTTTATAAAGTAGAAATTGATAAGATAATTGAATTAGCTAAATCCTTAAAGACTGAAACAAAGAATAATTTATCTAATATTAGAAAAATTGTAGCACGTGAGGGCAAGTTAATCTTATCTTATAGTTTTAACCCAACAACGATATATGAATATGTAATTCAATTAGAAGAAGATTTATTTGTTTATCGCAATGGGGATGGCTCTTATGAGTTATCTATCACGACATTAAAAAAAGAATGTAGTTGTTATGAAATAGTATCTGGAACTAAAGGTGCTGATAACCCAATCACATTATCTGCTGTTCAAAAAAGCGATATTAAATCATTGTATGAAGTTAATTGCCAAAATGCTGGAATCGCAGTAGAATTAAATATTATTCCATTATTGCGTGTTAATGATAGTAATAGGCTTCTTAATGATATTATTATAGATGAATTTAACAATTAGATTATAATGCTAAATTATAATTTGAAATAAAGAGAATGAAAGCAAACGAACTACCAATTATAAATTTTTTACAAGCACCTAATGTTCAATTTGTAATACCTGTATATCAACGTAATTACGACTGGACAAATAATGAATGTAAAGAGTTGTTAAACGATATAATCGCTGTAGAAACAGCAGATAGAGGCACACATTTTATTGGTAGCATCGTTTTTATTCACGAGGGTGCATATAGTACAAGTGAAGTTAAAGAGTTAGTAATAATTGACGGCCAACAAAGACTTACTACCATTAATATTTTATATGTGGCATTATATCGTTTTGCAAAAGATAATGATATGCAACAAGAAGCAGATATGTTGCATAATATGTTTTTAGTAAATCAATACGTTCAGCAAGAATCAAGTAAATTAAAGTTAAAACAAACTGATACCAATTCATTAGCATTTAAAGCGATAATGAACAGTACAGAAAATGAGTTTGGACATTATTCTAATGTGATTGAGAACTTTAATTTTTTCAAATTAGCGATAACAAAAGACAGTTTTAATACGATTCTTAATGGCTTAAAACGTCTCATATTTGTTGAAATATCTTTAGAACGTGGTAAAGATGACCCACAACGTATTTTTGAGAGTTTAAATTCTACAGGTTTAGATTTATCTCAATCCGATTTAATTAGAAATTATATTCTAATGGATTTAGACCCAAAAAATCAGCATAAGGTATTTGAGCAAATTTGGAATCCTATTGAAGAAAATGCAAGAGATTTAACAAAACAAAAATCATTAGTATCATCTTATATAAGAGACTACCTAACATTACGTAATAAAAAGATACCTAATAAAAGTAAAGTATATATTGAGTTCAAGAAACTCTACGCTTTAAAAGATGAAGACTATCATCAAGAGTTAGAAAATATTAAATCGCTTTCTACGCATTACAAGAAGTTTATTAATCCTTCTACAGTTCAAGAACATAACATAAGAAGAGAGTTGGAATATATTTCTCGTCTTGAAATTAATGTAGCTTTTCCATTCCTATTACAAGTATTTGAAGATGCAGAAAATGGTTTAATAACAAATGAAGAACTACTCAAGGTATTAAAATTAATACAGACCTATACGTGGCGAAGATTTGTTGTAGGCTTACCTACCAATGCTTTAAATAAAATATTTATGACTTTATATTCTGAAGTAGATACAGAAGAATATTTTGATTCTATTGCGTTAGCTTTAATAAAGAAACGAGGTAGTGCAAAGTTTCCAACAGATGAAGATTTAAAAACAGCTTTAAGAGATAAAGATTTATACAATATTCAATCAAAGAATAGAAACTATATGTTTGAGTTATTAGAGAATTTTAATAACCGTGAATATGTAGATACTTCAAATGAAAATATAACTATTGAGCATATCTTCCCTCAAAACCCTAATGATGATTGGAATAAAGACATTACACCAGATGATTATTTTCAATTCAAAGAAAAGTATGTTAATACAATAACTAATCTAACATTATCAGGTAATAATGGTGCTTTGAGTAATAAGTCTTTTCAAGAGAAAAAATCAATGAACAGACAAGGCGCAGAACAAGGTTATAATTTTAGTCGCCTTTGGCTGAATGATTATCTTAAATCAATAGATAATTGGGATATTAATAACTACAATGAACGTTTTGATTTAATCTACAATAGGTTTCTAAAGATTTGGGAATATCCTAATGTAACTATTCCTGTTTCAGATAATAGTGAGGCACAAAACATATTTAATGCAGAGTCACCAACGCATAAAAAGTTAGAGTATTTCATTTTTGAAAATACTAAAGTAGATGAAGAGGTAATTTCTCAAATGTATGTTTATGTAATTCAGAAACTATATGAGAAGAACCCACAACTATTATTAGAAGCAACAGACATTTTTAAAATTACAAGAAATGCTGATGATTTTAGAACACCACAAGAATTGGATAATGGTTATTTTATAGAATCTAATTTAGATAGCAATTCAAAGTTTAGTAGCCTTAAAAAACTACTTAATCTATTTGAACTTGAAGATGAGTTAGTTATAAAATATGAAGATAAAGAAAGTAAAGACTCGCAAAATAGATTTGCAGTACGTAGAGAGTTTTGGAAGCAATTATTACCTCAAATTGTAGATACAGAATTATTTGGCAATGTAAATGCATCAAAAGACCATTGGTTAAGTTCTGGAGCAGGTATAAGTGGTTTAAACTACACTTTTGTAATAACAAGTAAATACGCAAGAATTGAATTAGGTATTACATCTTCAAGTAAAGAGAAGAACAAGAAGTACTTTAAAAAACTATTAAGTCAAAAAGATAGTATTGAAAATGATTTTGGTAAACCTTTGGAATGGGAAGAATTGGCAGAACATAAAATGAGTCGTATCAAGTATGAGCTAACTGGTGTTAATTTATTTGATAAAGCTGATTGGAATAAGATGAGTGAATTTTTAATTGAATACTTACCAAAATTTGAATCTGCATTACAACCAGCAATTAAGAAATTGAAATAATAATTCCCCACAACCCAAAACCCAGTTTTTTCGTACCTCAAAATCCTCTGTCTTTTG
>CAYGMB010000028.1:0-12424 GCA_964350765.1 uncultured Flavobacteriaceae bacterium | reverse complement strand
TAACTAGGTAACCCTCTTCAACTTCATGCCCTTTAATAACTGCAAATAGAAACTCTACAGCTAAACCTACACCATAAGAGATTATTACTAGTGGTAACACCTTCCATGCTCCAATACTAAAGTTTGATAAATTCCAAAACTCTCCGCTAAAAAAACTTAAAGCTCTTTCAACTTCACCAATTTGTACATTATATTGATATCCAGCATTAAAAATTCCAAATAACAAACAAGGAACTAATGCCATAATTACCATATTCATAGTACGTTTAAGGTCATCTGCTCCTTTAACGTGAGTTCCCCCATGTGTGGTTTCGTTAGGTAAGTACAAGAATGTGTGCAATGCATTAAATGCAGGCGCCATCTTCTTACCCTTATATTTCATTTTAAGCTTATGTAAATTTTGTTTCAATCCCATATTCTAAATATGTTAAACCTTTCGACAGCGCTCAAGGTGACTATTTATTATCCTATTTCTTTGTACATTAAATCCAACCCTTTTCTTATAATTTCTTGGTGTGGTTGTTTTGACACGCAAATAAACTCTGTAAGTGCAAAGTCTTCTGGAGCAACCTCATACATACCCATAGCTTCCATTGCATCAAGGTCTTGCACCATACAAGCCTTTAAAATTTGTAGTGGATAAATATCAAGCGGAAATACCTCTTCATAATTACCAGTTACAACAAAAGCTCTGTGCTCTCCATTTGTATTTGTAGTAAGTTCGTATTTTTTCTTCGGAAATAACCAAGAAAAGGTTAATGCTCTCGAAGGTGAAATTTTGTTGAAAATTGGCTTATTCCACCCAAAAAATTCGTAGTCATCTCCTTCTGGAATAACACTCACAACATTGTTATAAAATCCTAAATGACCTTTTGGAGAAATTTGTGCTCCTGAAAGTACATTACCATTTATAACACGTATATTATCTTCATCTAAACCACTATCGTATCTAAATGTAGAAACTTCAGAACCAATTCTAGTTCTATAATATTTTGGTGCCTTTACTGAAGAACCAGCCAAAGCAATAACACGTTCTGGGTTATATTTTCCAGTAAGTAACAACTCTCCAATAATTACTAAGTCTTGTGCAGCAACTGTCCAAACAGTTTCTCCCTTATTAATTGGAGCAATCATAGCTATTTGGGTACCTACGTTTCCAGCTGGGTGAGGTCCAGAAACAGTATGAATGTTACAATCTGAAAGGTTAGAATATCCAGAACCAGACTTTGCAATAGAAACATGAACATCACCATCTGTTAACTTGCTTAAAGCAGTTATAGCAGTTTGCACTTCTTTTTCTTTTCCTTGTAATGCAAAATCTACGTCTGCTGCCAAGGGAGCAGTATCAAACATAGAAACGTAAATTGCCATGGGAGCAACTTCAGGATTTGCAATTACATCATAAGGGCGTTGTTTTATAAAAGGCCAACAACCACTTGATAGCAACAACTCTTTAATTACTGAAGCATCTGCTTTTGAAGGGTCCAACTTACCAAAATCTTTAAAGGAATCTTGTTGATCTGCTTCAATAGTAAGTTGTGTGATTACCCTTTTTGCACCGCGCTCAATTTCAGTTAATGTTCCGCTTACAGGTGAGGTAAATTTAATTGCCTCATTTGCTTTAGAATAAAAAACAGTATCTCCAGCTTGTACTTTTGCACCTTCTTTAATTACCATTTTTGGAGTAATTAAATGAAAATCTGAAGGCCTAATAGCAAATGTTCTGGATCTTGGTGCGTTAGAAAGTGTTTTATCCGCTTCGCCTTTTAAACGAATGGTTAGACCTTTTTTAATCTTAATGTCTTTGGACATAGGAAAGTCGTGTTAAAATTGTCTTTTTTAATACTATGACACCTGCCATAATAAAGTGTGCAAATTTAAGAAATACAAATCCATACTACAACACATTAACCTAAATTTATTTATAAAAAATACTAGTTTATGAACACACAATTTTAAGGCATAAAAATTGTTATCTTTAACATTTTAAAAAACATTCATGAATATTCGCTTATTTTTTAATTTATTTTTTGTTTTTATTAGTGTAAGTTCTGTAGCTCAATATGAAGAAATTGTCGAGCCTACTTATATTAAAACCATTCAATTTAGTGGAGGTAAAGGGCAAAGCCAGTTGCCTATTATAAGATTAGGCGATAGACTTAGACTATCTTTTGATGCATTAAACGGAAATGAAGATGATTTTTACTACATCATCACACATCATAACTTTGATTGGACCGAAAGCGACTTATCCAAGGGAGAATATTTAGATGGATTTGATGATGTACGTATTGAAACTTATGAAAACTCGTTGAATACGCTTCAAATTTATTCTAATTATCAATTAACTATCCCAAATAGAGAAACCCGAAAAATTGAAAAAAGCGGTAATTATATGATTACTATCTACGATGATGATGGATATCCTGTTTTTTCAAGAAAATTTATGGTAGTTGAAGAAATTGCAGGAGTTTCGGTACAAATAAAAAGGTCAAGAGATTTAGAGTATATCGAAGAAAAACAAGTTGTACAATTTACCATTAACTCACCTTCTTTATTATTAGTAAACCCTAAGCAGCAAGTTAAAACATTGATTCTTCAAAACAGTAATCTAAAAACTGCTATTACCAATCTAAAACCACAATATACAATTGGCTCAGAATTAGTGTACAGGTACGACCAGGAAGCTTCTTTTTGGGGTGGCAATGAATTTTTAGCCTATGACAATAAAGACGTAAGAGCTGCTAGCAACGGAATACGAAGAGTCACCTTAAATGATTTGTATGAAAACTTTTTGTTTACAGATACAGGTCGCTATGATAGACCCTATACGTTTAACCCAGACATTAATGGAAATTTTGTTGTAAGGAATATTGATGTCGACAATCAAAATATAGAAGCCGAATACGTTAAAATGCATTTTAACCTCCAGTATTTTCAAGATATAGGTGATAAAGAAATTCATCTCTACGGAAATTTCAATAACTGGGCAATAGACGGTAGCACCTATATGAAGTATGACCCTACTAGTGATACTTACCGAAATTCCCGCCTCTTTAAACAAGGTTTTTATAACTATAAATATGTATTAGTAGATAGAGACGGAAGCATTGATCAAGGTGCAATTAGCGGAAATTATTGGCAAACAGAAAATGAATACACAGTATTAGTCTATTACAGAGATTTAGGAGCTCGTTTTGATAGGATTATTGGTATGGGGAAAGGAAGCTCGGTAAACATTACAAACAACTAAGTGCTCTACTTTATTTATCCTATTTTTGCCAATTCACTTTAAAAAAACCACATGCAGCAAGATTTAGACATTTTCAATCATTTAGCCGAAAAATTACTTGAAGCTGAAAAAAAAGAACCTGTTGTAAAACCTATACCTGCCGAAGAGTTATATCAATCTTTAGATATTTCATTATCTAATAATCCTTTAAACGAAACTGAATTTAAAGAGATACTAGAAAAATTAGTTTTAAATACCCCACGCACATCAACGAAGCTTTTTTTTAATCAGTTATTTGGTGGAAGAAACCCAAAAGCAACCTTAGGAGATTTACTAGCAGTACTGCTAAATAATAGCATGTACACATACAAAGTAGCTGGACCACAAGTTGGGATAGAAAAGGAGATTATAAAAAAAGTATGTGAGCTAGTTGGTTTTGATAGCAGTAATAGCGATGGCACATTTCCAACAGGTGGCTCTATGAGTAATTATATGGCAATGGTTATGGCTAGAGACGCCAAAAACCCGGATACAAAATATAAGGGAGTCACTCAAAAAATGATTGCCTATACTTCTGCAGAGTCACATTACTCAACATCAAAAAATGCAACTTTTTGTGGTATTGGAAGAGAACAAGTACGACACATCGCTGTAAATCAATATGGGCAAATAGAAGCTCAAGCGCTCTTGCAAGCCATTAAAAAAGATATAAATTTAGGTTACACGCCTTTCTTTGTAAATGCAACAGCAGGAACTACAGTTTTAGGTGCTTTTGATGCTATTGAACCACTTTTAGAAATTTGCAAAGAGCATAATTTATGGCTACATGTTGATGGTGCATATTGTGGTAGTGTAATTTTTAGCAAAAAGTACAAACATCTAGTGGCTGGATTAGAAGAGGTAAATTCTTTTAGTTTTAATGCACACAAAATGTTAGGCACCCCCCTAACCTGCTCTATTCTAATAACTAGACACAAAAAACAACTACGAGATTCATTTAGCAACGATGCGGCATATTTATATCAAACAGATGGTGACGATTATAATTTAGGAAAAACATCTTTACAATGCGGTCGTCGTAATGATGCTTTAAAGTTTTGGACTCTATGGAAATCTGTTGGAACAAAAGGACTTGAAAATTATGTAGACAAACAATTTGAGCTAGCAGAAACAGCAAGAAATTACATAAATTCTAACCCTAATTACACTCCTTATAGTTTTGATAACTCTATTTCGGTATGCTTTAATTATAAAGGAATTCCAGCTCAAAAATTATGTACATTATTATACGAACATGCAGAAATCATGGTTGGATATGGTAGTTTTAATAATACCGAATTTGTTCGCATGGTAACTATTAACTACGGAAATTCTTCAGAAGATATTCTACATTTTTTCAACACACTAGAGAGTTTTGTTGCCAAGCACCCTATACTTTTTGAAACTGAAGTTTTTCAAGATAATTAATTAAAAGAATTTATCTTTACTGTGTGAGTACTAACAAGCCAACTAAAAACACAGATAGGAGAGCCACAATTTATCGTGGAACAAAATGTCTTAATTGTACACAACCGCTGGATTTAAGTGATGTGTATTGCCCCTATTGTTCACAATTAAACACTACAAAACAGCTTTCGTTAAAAGATTTTTTAGGAGAATTTTTTAATAGTATAGTGAGTTACGATTCCAGATTAACATACACCTTAAAAGATTTACTTTTTAGACCAGGTGTGGTAACAAGAAATTATATAGCTGGACAGCGTTTAAAATATGCTAATCCATTTAGGTTTTTTCTTAGCGTGTCAATAATTTATTTTTTAATACAAGGACTATTAACTTCAATAAACTCAGATTCAAATCCTTTTGTTAATATTAATGGTTCATCCACTTCTGACACCAATGAGCAAAAATCTTCTAAAAAATCGCCCATTGTTATAGCTACAAACAAGGATACAATTACCCGAGCAGAAGATGCTATAAAACTTATTGAAAAAGATACACTCCCTAAGCCTGATATTGAAATAGAAGAAGAGAAAATTACTTATTATTCGGAAAAAGAACTTGACTCCATGGAATGGGGAGAGAGATTAGTAAAAAGATATAGGTTATATAGTGACTTTTATGACGAGCACAAGATAAAACAACCTACAAGAGCTATTGACAGCCTTAATCACACCAATACAAGCTTTAACAGGTGGCTCTATAGCAAGAATGAATCTATCGAGAATATTAAAGAAAAACCACTTGTGTTTGTTAATTATTTATTGGGAAAAGTCCCGTTTTTCTTGTTTTTCTTTACTCCGTTTTTTGCACTTTTCTTTTGGTTAATTTATTCTAAAAAGAAACACTCATACATTGAGCACGTGATATTTATATTTCACATTTTTAGTTTTTTGTTTTTAGGAATGTTAATTGCCATAATACCAGACCTATTATTTGGTAATGATATAGTAATGAGTATTTTGTTTCTTCTCATTGGACCTTTTTATTTTTATAAAGCATTAAGGAACTTTTATCAACAAAAAAGGTTAATTACTATATTAAAATTTGTATTTTTAAACTTCACTTTTTGGATAAGCACAACAATAGCAGCATTTTTATTCTTTATAGTTACAGCTGCAGTATATTAATATGGTACAGTTAATAACCCAAGGCATTAAGGTTTCTGTAGAAACTAACTTTGAAGGTTCTCTAGTAAAGGACCAAGTTATTCTCTATGCATTTAAATACACAGTTAACATACAAAATCAAAGCAATGATGTAGTACAACTTAAGTCACGTTTTTGGAAAATCAAGGACTCTCTAAACCATGAAGAGTTAGTAAATGGACAGGGAGTCATTGGAAAAAAACCAGTACTTCAACCAGGAGAAAGCCATACATACAGTAGTGGTTGTTTGTTACAGTCTCCTATAGGTGCCATGCAAGGTCACTACGACATGGTAAACTTTACTTCAACCAAAAAATTTAGAGTATATATACCAACTTTTAAGCTGAATGCTCCTTTTGCGCTAAATTAAATTCAGAAAATACACCTACACACTTCAAAACATATGTACTATTATTCTGAATTATAGTGCAGTATTTGCAATGGGAGTCGTACGTGAACTGAAATAACCTTTTAGCATTAAACCCTTTACAAAAATAAACGCCATCAAAATCTTTTTCGCAGCTATCATTGTATCTTTTTATTCTATAGTGATGTAAAGGTAAATCTTCATCATCTATAAGTAAAAACCAAGCGTTACTTCCTGTACCTTTTAGTAATTGTGCGTCTTCAGGAATTTGTTTTATAGATATGGGCTCTGAGGTCTCCCTTCTTTTTTTATCAAAGTAATTGGTTAGATTTTCTTTAAGTGCAGATCCTTTAAAAGGTTTTATTTCCCCATTAAATACTTCATAAACTTCTCTATTGAAAGCTGCTTTTTCAACATTTCCAACCGTACTAGGCGTAAATTTTTTATTAAAGTTTAATCGCTTTTTAATTGTTTCATTGGACGTTGAAGCTAAAATCGTATCTGTTACAAACCTAGAGCAATTACTCCCCTTTTTTTCGAAAGCTCCATACGGTATGCTTCCCTTATTTTGGAGTTGATCTATGTATTTTTTTGCAGCATCATAATCAATCTCATTACATATTGAGGCTAACAATCTACCTTCTCCATGGGTTTTTTCTGGATGTGCTTCTAGCCATAGCAATAGCTTCTCTAAATTCTTTAAATTACCTTCAGAATCAATTTCGGCATTTAAAGGAATCATTAATTCTGCATCAGTATTTGCCCCTCTTACTCTTCCGTATCCTTTAGGAGTTACATACCTGCCAAAATCAAAATAAGAAGCTTTACCAGAAGTATTATTAATTAAAATTAAAGCAGCATGTCCCGCTTTAATATACTCTCTTGTTCCTAGACCAACTAACGGCAAAAGTTTACAAATAAACTCTGTGCTCATAGTAACAAAGGTATCTGGATATGCTAAAACAAGTATTTTTCCAGTATGTCTCAAATTGAAAGCAATTTAGTTTTTTTGGCTCCTAAATCTTCATAGTGCATAGTAACAGAAGAGTTATCCTTACTAATTTGTGTAATACT
The DNA here is from genome assembly GCA_964350765.1 of uncultured Flavobacteriaceae bacterium. Taxonomy (GTDB): domain Bacteria; phylum Bacteroidota; class Bacteroidia; order Flavobacteriales; family Flavobacteriaceae; genus CAYGMB01. The sequence continues at coordinate 5,103 of CAYGMB010000028.1, read as the reverse complement.
TTTTGTTTTGACAAAACCTCTATCCATAACAAGGTCGGTTTTTACATTCCCATCTCCTGCTTTTTTATGAAATTCTAATATTCTATTTGAAGTTGGATTCTCATACTCTGCAAGAAAGGTAGAAAACCAATCTATTCTTTTTTGTTTAATCTCTTGAGTATACAACAAAGAAGAAGACCAAATTTGAGGCCTAATTGGCTTTTCAGAAAAGTGCTTAGCGTCACCATCCCAGACCAGTTCATGTAAACTTAGATTATTATGCCAATTTATAGTAAGTAAAGTAAAAGGTTCTACACCATTAAAATCATATTCTGTAATAACTTCAACATCATTATTAGCACACAAAACATCTTTAACAACAACACCTCTACTCATCTTATAACTATCTTTTCTTGTATGAGTCGTAAATCCGCCGTTTAACAAACAAACCAATCTTTTTTTTGAAGATATCCCTATCCAAGTGCCTCCTGCTAAAGTATCTTTAGGATAGTGTAAAACTGTATTATTTTCGATATATTTTTTTGGAAAAACTGTATCTCTAAGAGGAGATTCATCTCTGTTAGAAGTAGCAATAAACCCATTTTTTTTAGGCAAAAAAGTAAAGGTGCACATAGCAATTAGTTTCTATAGACGTATAATTCTAGAAAGCTATTGTTATTAGCTACTAATATCCCTGGTCTTTTCTCTATTCCTAAACCTATAATTTTTATATTCTTTACATCCTCATGCATAAACAAACCACTATATTCGAGCTTAATATTAGTGCTAAAATCTCCATTACCTTCACCTTTTAAATATAGACCTTTACCTGCATCATACATTGGAGTTTCTACTTCAGTTTGAAAATTATTTCCGGCTAAAATTAAATCCAAAATACCGTCTTTGTCAAAGTCATTGGAAATAATACCATTAACAGGAAATAATTGTGCTTCTTTAGGTAAAGGCTTGGCGTTGTATTTACCATTGCCATCATTTAAAAAAACATAACTTGTAAAATCGTAAACTTCATATTTAGTAGAATTGTTTAGTTTCTCTTCCTCATACACAGTTTCTAAACTGGCATTTGCAAATTCTGAATAAGTAGGAAATTTTTCCGAAATAAATGGCATCTGTGAAGTTGAACATTCTTTACCTCTTAATGGCACTTTCTTTCCATTATAAATCTTACTTAAGACAATGTCTTGAGTTCCATTTTCATCAAAATCGTTTGCATAAACAAAAAGAGGTTTCTTTTTAGAAGGATGAAATTTATTATTTAAACCTGTATTCCCAGCAATTAAATCAACGTCCCCATCTCCATCAATATCTGCTGAATGTATACTATTCCACCATCCTGAGTATCCATCAAAATTATACTCATTAGTCTTGTTTACAAGTTTATTATCTTCAGTAATAAAGACTGTAATTGGCATCCATTCTCCAACTAAGACTAAATCTTTTTTTCCATCAACATTCATATCAATCCAAATTGCATCAGTTACCATACCTATCTTTGATAGTTCTTCGCTAAATTGAGATGTCATATTTTTGAATTTCCCATTCTCATTAATAAGAATATAAGACTCTGGAGCTAGGGGATATTTGCCAGGTAGAGTTCTACCTCCAATAAATAAATCTTGGTCGCCATCATTATCGATATCTGAGGCTGTAATAGCTTTAGTACTACTTAACATTTTTGGCAGACTTGATTGCGATTTTTTAAATCTACCTAAACCATCATTAATATACAATCTATCTTGTAACAACTCCAATTGGTTTACAAATTCTCCACCGCCACCACTTGCAACATATAAATCTAAATCTCCATCGTTATCTGCATCAAAAAAATGCGCTCCTACATCTTCACTACCGGTGTCATCTATAAAGTCATTTGTATCTTGCAAAACAAATTTAGCTTTATCATTCTGCAAATAAATATATCCCATTTGATTCTTTGCCCCTCCAACATAAAAGTCATCTAAACCATCACTATTGACATCTCCAACTGCAATAGCCGGACCTAGCATAGACTGTCTGTGAGGTAGTAAAATCTCTTTTTGAAAATCATCAAAGTAATTTTCTTGATGAACAAATTCTTGCAAAATATTTGAGCTTGTAATACTTACAAAAGGAGTTCTTTTTTTCTCCTTTTTAGAAGTTTCAAAGTTTACTTTATTCTTGTTTATTATATGTACTTTATTAATCTTTGGATTAAATAAACTACTAATTTTACCATCATTCCATTTAATTTCAACTCTATCAATTTTATCAATATTACTTATTCCAAAGTGGACAATAGGTTCTACATACGACTCATAACCTCTAGTAAATGAAAAGTCGTTACACTGCATCTTTTCTCCGTAATAGATACAAACTTTAGAGTGTAAAACTGAATTATAATTGTTTCCACTTTCAAGTTTAATTCTTATAAAGTTAGATTTAGTATTTTCAACAGTATTATTTTTGTATATAAATGCTGGAATATCAAAATTATTAATAACGATATCTAAATCTCCATCATTATCAAAATCTGCGTAAGCTGCTCCGTTTGAAGAAGAAGGAGTCTCAAACCCCCAATTTTCAACTTTATTTTCAAAACTTAAACCATCTAAATTTTTAAAAATTTGATTAGGAACTGGGTTTACTTCGGCATTTTTTAAATGTTCAAAATAATCTGCTGGTGTGTAGGAGGCTCCTTTAGCATTCCTTATACTATCAAGCTCTATTCTCCAATCGTTATTTTTAGTGTCTTTTCTAAAACCATTTGTTATCATTAAGTCCTTATAACCATCATTATCAAAGTCTGCCAAGAGAGGAGCCCAGCTCCAATCTGTCTGGGACACACCTGCAAATAAAGCAATGTCACTCATAATACCAGCACCATTGTTAATATACAGACTATTAAACATATATTGGGGATTAAAATTTTTATACTTTGTTAAGTAATCAAACCCTTTTACATCCATAGATGCCATAAGTACTTTATTTCTTACATGGTCCGAAGGAGTCATATCAACAATTACCATGTCATTTAACCCATCATTATTAATATCTGCGGCATCACATCCCATTGCATAATATGGGTTATGAGTCATTTTTCTTGAAATTTTATCAGTAAAAGTCCCGTCTCCATTATTTATAAACATAAAATCTGGAATAAAAAAATCGTTTGCAACGTAAACATCCAAATAACCATCCTCATCAATATCAAAAATACTTAACCCAAGACCAAAACCAATTTTAAGAATGCCTGCTTCTTTAGAGATATCTGTAAATACTCCATTTCCATCATTTCTATATAAAGTATTAGACTCTCTAGCATATTCTTTTTTGTCTAAATTTTCAGTAATGTTCAACCATTCGTTTGCGGATCCTCCTCTATTTCTTAAGCCATGATTAAGCACCCATAAATCTAAATCACCATCATTATCCATATCAAAGAAGGAAGCCTGTGTAGATCTCGAACCATCATTAATACCATATCGCTCAGCTTGCTCAGTAAATGTGTTGTCACCATTATTAATGTATAATTCATTAGCAAGGGAGTTATCATCTATATATGGACCAGAATTAGAAACATAAATATCTAAAAAGCCATCATCATTAATATCAACCATAGTAACACCCGTAGACCATCTATTAGACTTTATCCCAGAAGTTAAAGAGATGTCTTCAAATTTAAAATCACCTTTATTCAAATAGAGTTTATTTGAGGTATCATTACCACAAAAAAAGATATCTACCAATCCGTCATTATTTATATCTCCTGTGGCAACCCCAGATCCGTTGTAAAAATAGTCGTAGAATTGAAGACCTCTGTCTGGGGCATCTTCAACATAATTAGAAAATGTAATACCCGTTTCTTCAGGCTTTAAAAGTGAAAATAAAACTTTTTCAGTAGTCGTATTTTCTCTCATTTCTTCTGAACATGAAACGAGTAAACCTGCAATGAATATGAAAAGTATTTTTTTTTTCATTGGTAAGATATCATAGTAAAGTTTAACACAAAAAAACAAACAAATCTATGACTATTTACAAAAACAAAAAATAAATAGTGTGTAAACGATTAAAAAAGCTTTTTATCTATAAAGTAATGAACATTAAAACAATTTTAGTATTTTAGTGAATATTTTGTTAAATAAGAAACTTATTATTAACTAATTTTTAAATCTATTATGAAAAAAATTACTTCGAAATTAGGTATCCAGCTACATTTTATGCTGGCTATACCTTTTCTGATGTTGTGTTGTATGTTAACCTCGACCACATATGCACAAACCTCAGATGTTGAAATTACTTTAACAACCGATAATTTTGCTGGTGAAACATCATGGGAGTTAAGAGATGCTAGCGGTACTATTCTGGCTTCTCTCGCTCCAGGAGCTCAAGCTAGTAACACAACAGTAGTTACTAATGTTCCAGTACTTTGTAATCAAACTCCAGGAGCGTACGAATTTGAAATCTTCGATAGCTTTGGAGATGGTATTTGTTGTGGTTTTGGAAGCGGATCTTATTCTGTTTTCGAAGACGGTAATGAAATTATTGACGCTAACGAGGCTGACGGTACAGAATTTAGTTCGTCTAATGAATTAACAGCATTTGCAACTGCATGTGCTCCACCACCTTGTGCGTTAGATAACCCACAAGCAATTAGTGACTTTACAACCGTAACTTCTGTGATTACAGTTACCGGACCGGATGTAATTGGAGCTATGACAAACCAAAACATGTTTTCTAACCTTTTAGTAGAAGCGCAACATGATAGAGCTGGTGATTTGGTAATGACACTAACCTCTCCTGCTGGAACAATGTTAGATTTATCTTCTAACAACGGTGGTGTAGATGGTTTAGACACACAAGACATTTTATTTTTTGTAGACGGACAACCTAATATTACTACTTGGACAGGTGCTCCTGTAGACCCTGCAGGGTATGAGCCAGAAGGTGGTAGTTTAATGGCTACGTTTGCTGGTGAACCTATCGCTGGTGACTGGACACTTACTATCCTAGATGGTGGTCTTGGTGATGAAGGAACACTACAAAACTTCTGTCTAGAATTTACAAACAATGGAGTAGTTGGAACACCTCCTACTATCTCTTGTCCTGCAGACATCGTTGTTAACT
>CAYGMB010000027.1:0-12712 GCA_964350765.1 uncultured Flavobacteriaceae bacterium | reverse complement strand
TGTTGAGATTTACTAAATCTATGTATTTCATCTATAAATAGAATAGGGTTCTTGCTTGAAAATAAAGTATCACTTTTTTTTGCTTTTTCTATTACTTCTCTTACTGCTGCTACGCCACTATCAATTGCACTAAGCGTGTAAAAAGGTCTATCAGATTCATTTGCTATAATTGTAGCTAATGTGGTTTTTCCTGTTCCAGGAGGCCCCCATAAAATCATGGATGAAAAAACCCCAGAACTAAGTTGAGAAGTTAATGCACCATCTTTTCCAATAAGATGTTGTTGGCTTAAATAGTTATCTAATGTTTTTGGCCTAATTCTTTCTGCAAGCGGTGTACTCATGGTATAAAATTACGATATTTAACTAGCACTTGTCTGACAAATTAGCACATCTTTTTAGTTAGGACTGTTTTTTGAAAAGTAGATTTTTATGGAATCACAAAATCGTTTACAATTTTCATTAGGAACATTTCTGTTCCCATTGTCTTTTGTTTTTATAATGTGGTTGTTTTTTTGGGTTGAAGTACGATTTAATTATAATTTAAAATTCCTAGGAGTATATCCCTTAACAGTAGAGGGGTTGTTAGGGGTGTTTTTTTCTCCTTTTGTACATAGTAGCTTAGAACACCTTTTTAATAATAGTATACCCTTATTAGTACTAATGACAGGGTTGTTTTATTTTTATAGGCACATTAAATGGCGTGTTTTATTATTAGGGCTAGTTGCAACTGGACTTTTAACTTGGTGTATTGCGAGACCTGCTTATCATATTGGAGCTAGTGGAATCGTATATATGCTAGCTTCATTTTTATTTTTTAAAGGCATATTTTCCAAAAATTTTCAGCTTATTGCATTGTCACTTGTGGTAGTTTTCTTGTATGGAAGTTTATTATGGTATTTATTTCCTATTGACGAAAAAATATCTTGGGAAGGACATTTGTCTGGGTTTATAGTTGGGGTAGTTTTCTCGTTACTTTTTAGAAAAAATATAGTTGAAAATAAAAAATATGAATGGGAAAAAGATAATTACGATCCATCCTTAGATCCTTTCATGCAACAGTTTGATGATGAAGGGAACTTTATTGAAAAACCTAAAGAAGATGAAGTAGAGAATGTACCAGAAATAGAAAAAATCTCAAAAATTAAAATACAGTATATCTTTAAAAAGAAGAGTAAAGATTAAGGCCTATAAACTCCTTTGTCTTACTATTTCATACAAAAAAGCGCCACAAGCAACAGATACATTTAAAGAGTTTATTTCTCCTAAGAGAGGAAGAGAAGCTTTCTCATCAACTAAGTTTAATACAGATTTGTTAACTCCTTTTCCTTCAGACCCCATAATAATAGCGATTGCTTTTTTAAAATCTGTCTTATAGATAGAGTTATTTGTTTTTTCTGTAGCAGCTATTGTAGTTATTCCAGAAGCTTGCATATAAAATATTGCGTCTTTAATGTGATCCACTTTACATATTGGAATATTAAAAATTGCTCCTGCTGATGTTTTTACAGTATCTCCACTTACTGGAGCTCCTCCTTTTTTCTGAATTATTACTGCATCTACTCCTGTACATTCTGCAGTACGTAAAATAGCGCCAAAGTTACGAACATCACTTATTTGATCTAAAATAAGGAAAGTAGGGTTTTCCTTAGATGTAAGTGTTTTTTCTACTATAGTTTCTAGTTGATAAAATGAGATAGGAGAGGTGATAGCAACAATACCCTGATGATTTCCTTTAGTTAGCCTATTTAGCTTTTCAACAGGGACATAATTAATGCTAACTCCATCACTTTCTAATGTTTCCAGAGAGGCTTCAAGTTTGGAATTGTTTAAGTCTTTTTGAATATAAACTTTGTCGAAAACAACTTCAGACTTTATTGCTTCTAGTACAGGATAAATGCCAAATATGGTACTTTCTTTTTTGCTCATAAAAAAATATCGCTGCTCTTAATTAGAACAGCGATACAAAAATACATTTTTTAAAGCTATTTATTGGTCTAGTGGCCATTCATAAAAATAAGCATGTCGCTCAAAAATCAAAAATGCTTCAAGTTTTGTTGGGTCCTCTAAAATATTACCATCTGCATCTTCACTTCTTCCTCTAAAATATACACTTCCAGTATCCAAATCTGAAACTGGTACATTTAAGGCGGTTGCTACTTGCTCTTTTGTAAAAATTAATTCTACTGGGAATGAATTTATTGTTGCTAATAGTGCATCAGTCTCAAGAGGGCCAGTTTCATCGTTACTGTCAAAGCCAACATAAACTTGATGAGAAAGTATGTTATTGTCCTGAGAGTCATAAGCAATTCTAACTTGATTTCCATTATTCTCAGCAACTAATTCAAATCCCCAAAAGTTATTTCCTGTGATATCCTCCAAGTCTTCATTTCTGTCTTGTATAGATACATAAGGAGCTCTGGTTTCGTCATTAAAGATTTCATCTCCAAAGAAACCTTTATCTTCACAACTTACAGAAAATAAGCTTATAAAAGCTAATGTGATAAAAAGTTTTATGTGTGTTTTCATAATTAAGTTTTTAAAAATCTAAATTAAATGTTGTTCCTTCTGCCCACCATACTTTTTCAGCGACAGATTGTTTCTGAACAGCGTCTGGATTATTATTGTTAGCAATATAAACCGAAGGATATAACATACTATTTGTAAATGTACCAGGGGTTGGATCCTGAGAAGGTGCTAAGTCTGAAGGATAACTGGTTCTTCTAAAATTATTATATATTTCTACACCATTACCCCAAAGTGATTTATAATATTCAGTAATTATCACATCTAATCTTTCTTGATTACTTCCTGATGCATCATATCTAGCAGCTACGCTAGCTATGTAAGCATCAATATCAGCTTGAGATGGTTCTGGAGCTCCACTAGGTATTGCTCCGCTTTGAAAGTTTGTTACCTTGTTTATAGAAGCACTTACACCATCAATTAAAGCAGTTCTTGCATTACCGATACTTCCATTAAGTACTAATTGTGCTTCAGCAATTAGGAATTGTGTGAATGCATTGGTCATTATAATGGAAGCACCTGCACCTTGAGCTCCATCTGTAGCTTGTCCAGGACCTGTTGTGCCGTCATTATACATTCCTCCGGCTGGATATAGACCATGGATTGTTATATCTCTAAATTCTGAAGCAACACTTGGGCTCGTATCTCCATGTTCTCTTCCTTCTAAACCACCTGGGCCATCTTGTTGGTAGAAATAATAATTAAATCTAGGATCTCCTTCCATTCTTCTTATAAATGGGTTTGACATATATATGCTTGCGCCACTTATGTATTGAGATGTGAATAAAGGATGACGACTCTCTGGGTCCGCAGCTATACCATAGTTAAACTGAAAATCATCATTATTAGTGCTAATAAAACCACCGCTATTTATAACCGCATTTGCTTGTGCTGCTGCATTTGCATTATTAATTCTAGATGAAACAGCAATTTTAATTAATAAACTATTAGCAAGTGCTCGCCACTTCTGTATGTCTCCGTCGTAAAATAAATCACTAGGAATGTCTACACTACCACCTGCATCAATTTTTGCTATAGCATCTAATAATAAATCTCTTGCAGCGTCATAAACATCCTCTCCTTGATCTCTTTTTGGATTTAAATTTCCAGAACCTTGTAATGTTTCAGAATATGGAACATCTCCAAACACATCTACTAAAGTGACTATAGTGTATGCTTCCATAATTTGAGCTAATGCAATGATATTATTACCATTAATATCATCTGTCTCCAAGGTAGCAGCAATTTGCTTTACTTGATCTAGTTCTACTAAACAGTTTGCATATGCATTTATCCAAGGTCCATTAAAGGAGTCTACTGTAAACTGGTTTGCATATGTTGCTGATATTCTCATAAGCTCCATTCGAGTTACTTGAGAAAGGCTAAACTGTAATCCTTGAAAAAAACTATTAAATCCAAATTGGCTAGAATTTATTAGCGCTCCAATTGAAGCTTCATCTGGAGTTAAGTTATTAGGATCCTCTGTAAGGTCTGTTTCTATTGTTTCACAGGATAACATTAACGTTAATGCTAAGAATATAGAACAGAATCCTGTTAAAATTTTATTATATGTTTTCATATTCAAATATTTTTTAAAATGATGTTTTAATACTTACTCCAATCCTTCTTGACGATGGGCTAACTCCAAGCTCTATTCCTGCTCCATTACTATTAACACCAGTACCAATAGAGTTTGTATCTATGTTTAATCCATCTGGAATATTTATTGCTTTGTAGTATAGGTTTTCTCCAACTAATGATATAGACATATTTCCAAAAGGAGTTTTTTCTAAAGCTTTATCGCTAAAACGATATGTTAAAGCTACCTCCTGTAGTCTAATAGTTGTTCCATCAAAAATCCCAAATTCATCTGGGCCATTATTATAAAGATTGAAATATGCATCTCCAGTACTAATCACGATATCATTAGGTAAATCTGTATCTGTATTGATACCAGGTAAAACAAAACCTGCATTTTGCAGACCATCAGTATCAGTAGTTAAACCTCTTCCTAATAAAGAACGAGCTGTAGAAGAGTATATAGCTCCTCCTTTTCTATACTGTAAATTTGCTGTAAGAGAAATGTTTTTATAATTGATAGCAGTAAATCCTGAAGCGGTCCAATCTGGAGTAGGATCTCCTAAAATTGCAGCCTCTGGGTCGACAGAATATTCTCTACCATTATTTAATAAGTTACCGTTTTCATCTCTTTGTACGATAGAACCTAATATAATACCAACTGGTTGTCCTTCAATTAAATAATTTCCTAATTGTCCTCCAGCACTAGCAAACTGAAATTGGTCAACGTCTAATTCTGTTACTTCAGAGTCTGTTTTAGTAAAATTACCTCCTATGTCCCATGAAAAATTTTCATTATCAAAAACCTTAATGTTTAGATTAAGCTCAATACCATCAGATTGGAATTCGTTAATATTTTGTGGTCCTCCAGTAAAACCTGTAGAAGGATCAAAGCTCGTAAAGAAAATTAAATCACTTGTTGTTCTCTTATAGTAACTAGCGTCTAATGTAACTCTATTGTTGATTAATTTACTTTCAATACCAAATTCTATTTCCTCTATTATAGATGGACCAATATTCTCATTAGCCAATGTATTACTAATAGCATCTGTTGAAATTACATCACCATTTGCAGTTATAAATGCATTAGAGTTAGAAGCTATAGTTTGCGATGTTGGGAAGGTTAAAACCCCTCCACCTGGTGCTGGAACACTAAACTCTGCAGAAGTACCATATCCTGCTCTTAATTTTAAATAATTTAATGCATTTCCTTTTAAACCTTCAAAAGCTGAAGTTGGTAAGAAAGAAATACCTAAACCAGGATAAAACTGTGAATTGTTATTAAAGTTTGATGTCCAATCATTTCTACCATTTGCAGTTACGTAAACAATATTATCATAATCAAAAGTTGCCTGAGCAAAAACACCAGGTCTGTTTAATCTTCTTTGACTATTAAATCCTTGTGAAGCACTAAAGAAATTATGTGTAAACTGTCCAAAAACAGTTTGTTGAGTGCTATTTGCTCCATCTAAAACATTTTCTTCACTAAAAACATCTCCACCTATATTTGCTGAAATACCAAATTTATCATCAAAAAATCTATTGTCATAATTAAGCAGTAAAGTATGGTTTGTTACAGTTTGTCTTCTGGTTGATGTCGTTAATGCACCAGTAACTTCTGCACCTCCAGTACTACCTCTATTGACAAATGATTTTCGTTGCTCAACAGATACATCAATACCATATCTATAAGTTGCAGATAGTTTTTCACTAAAATTGTAACTAGCAGAAATCTGCCCAAATGCTCTATTAACTTCTTCTTCAATTCCAGAATTGTTTAAATACCAATAAGGATTTGATGCACCTCCATCATTCTGAAAGTTAATTTCTTCACCTGTTAAAGGATGTTGCGATGGAAATCCAGCTAAGTCAATACTTTTAGGAGTATTTAATAATCCTGTAAAAATTGGTCCTGTAAAAGGTGACCTGAAGTTAGTATTCACATAGTTAAGTGTAGAAGAAACACTAAAATTATTACTAAATTTAGCATTACCACCAATGGCAATTGCATCTCTATCTAATTTGTTTCCAGGTAAGAAACCTTCATCATCAAGATTACTGTAAGATACATTGTAACCAAAATTTTCAGAACCTCCGTTTGCAGAAACATTAATATTTTTTACTATACCAGTTTGAAAAAAGTTTTCCTGAGATTGGTAATCTCTATAATCAACTCTTGCATCTGCTTGATCCGGAAATCCATCATTAAAAATTGGGCTATTTAACGCATATGGGTGAGATACTTGCCCTTGCGAATCTATGTTTCCAAAATTTGGACGACCAAACGTTGCTCCCCAATTTCCAAAGAAATTATAGTAGGCATCGTAATAACCCTGTCCTCTTTGATTTGTATAATCTGGTAATGATGCAATATCATTTACAAAAGTTGATACTGTAACATTAATTTCATTTTTCTTATTAAAATTGCCTCCTATTTTTCCGGCTTTAGTTGTAATTACTATTACACCATTTTTACCGTCGGCTCCATATAAAGTAGTTGCATTAAGACCTCTTAAAACATTTACGCTTTCAATATTATTTGGATCAATGTCTAAAGATCTACTTGTTCCAGAAAATCCAGTTCCATTTGTGTTTGAGTTGAATCTTACTCCATCAACCACATAAAGAGGTTGGTTGTCTCCTGTAGTTGATAAACCTCTAATTAAAATACTTGATCCTGCTCCAGATAGACCACTTGCATTAATTACATCAACCCCAGCTGCTTTTCCTCTTAAAATTTTTGTGATATCTCCATTTGCACGTTGTTGTAAATCGTTTGCATCTAATGCTGTTACTGCATATCCGAGAGCTTTTTTCTCTTTTTTGATTCCTAATGCAGTAACTAGAACTTCATCTAATTCATCAGCACTTTCTTTCATAATAACGTTAATTGTACTACTCGTACTGTTAACGGTTATTTCTTGTGACGAAAAACCTACATAGGAAAAAACTAAAACATTACCATTGATAGCTTGTATTGTGTAATTTCCATCAAAGTCCGTTTGTGTTCCAGTTGAGGTATTTTTAATTATAATATTAACTCCTGGTAGAGGAATACCATTATCGTCAGTTACATTACCTGTAACTGTTTTTTCTTGCCCTAATGCTACAGAGAGTGTAAGTAGCATTGTTAAAGAAAATATCCAGCGTAATTTTGTTTTCATGTTCGTTATTTTGAGTTATATAACACAAAAATGCTAATAAAATGTTAATTAAACAACTTTTAATTAGCTTCTACTAGGTTTTAATAAAAAAGAGCCACTTTTAAGTGGCTCTTTTTAGATAATTTTTAACTTACTATAATAAAGTTAATCTAGTATCCAGGATTTTGTTGGATAACTTCATTTGCATTTAACTCAACTAATGGAATTGGTATGCTAAATAGATTACTAGTAGTTGCAGGAGGGTTACAAGAATTATTTATATCACAATCAAGTGGATCGCGATCAATACCTCTTCCAGAACGTTGGCCTAATCTTTTAAGGTCCTTATATCTGTGCCCTTCATAAACTAATTCAATTCTTCTTTCATCCATAATTGCTCCAAAAGCTTCTTGTTCATTAGCAAAATTTGGTAATGGTTGATCTGAACCAAATCTAGCATCTCTTAATTGCTTTAACAATCCAGCAGTAGTATTTCCTGGACCGTTGATGCTTCCTGCATCAGCTAATGCCTCAGCTTTTATAAGTAACATTTCAGATGATCTGAATACTTTTAAATCATTCATTAATGGCTGACCATCTTTACCAGGGTATTTTGATATAGCTAAAATGTCTAAATCATCATTGTTATTAGTCATGTAGTCTGGATCAATTATAGAAGTTGGATGAACATTCACATCATACCTTACATCCGCAGGATCTAAATTATTGAATACTGTTCTACTCATTTCAAAATAAGCACCTCCAGTAGCAGTTGGATTTACAAAGGCAAAGTTTGCTCCAGCCCATCCGCCAGCAAAAGCAGATCCAGTAGCACCTTGGCCATCATATGGGTCTCCTATTTGTCTAGATAATTTAAAAATAATTTCTGTGTTACCTTCATCAAGAAACATATCTATGTATTGTTGTCTATTTGCAATAGGATAGCTATTTAATAACTGAGAAGCGAGATTATTTGCTGTTGCATAATTACCTCTATAAGCAGCTATACGTGCTCGAAGTGCTGTTACAAAATCCTTACTAGCAAATATTGGATTTGATTGATCTGAAATCAAATTTGCTGCTAGAGTTAAATCACTATCTATTAAAGCATATATTTCTCCATTTGTATTTCTTGGTAAATCGTCAACAACACTAGGAACAAAATCTAATAAAATTGTTGATAAAGCACTATCATCAGAATAATCAGTACTTAAATACGAAGAAAGTTGAAAATGAGCGAAAGCTCTAAGAGCATATAATTGACCTAAAATGTCATTATATTCTTGTTGTTCACCAGCTTGTGGTTCAATACCTTCAGCAGCTTCAAGAACTCTGTTTATTGAGTTTAATGCTGCTAAGTTATTTACCCACCATGCAGTAGGGAAAGAGCTACCTGGATTTAAGATATATCCATATTCACCACTACCAAGGCCTTGTCCACCATTACCAGTACCAATAGATATCTCATCTGTAAATACAGCATTAAATTGTATTTCTTGAGTTACATCGAAATTGTTGTATGCTCCTAACAATCCCAATCTTAAGTCAGCTACATTAGAAAATGCTTGTTCTTCACCTAATATTCCAGGTTGTGTAATTTCAATTGCATCATTACAGCTAACAATAGAAGCTGTAAGGAGTACAAGTAGAATTATATTTTTTATTTTTTTCATTTTATATAAATTAAAAGTTATATGTCAATTAAAATTGTAAATCAACACCAAAAGAAATTGTTCTAGGTGTTGGGTATATTCTTGATGTATTACTTTGCGCTTCAGCATCGAACCCTCTCCAATCTGTAATAGTGAATAGGTTTTCCCCATTTACATACATTTTTATACCAGTAAATCCAGTACCATCAAGATATTTAGATGGTAATGTGTAACCAAACTGTGCAAAACGTAATCTTATATAATCAGCTTCAGTCAGATAGTAATCAGATCCAGCTAATAAGGCTAAGTTAGTAGCATCAAGACTTGGAATGTTTGTATCTCTGTTTTCTGGAGTCCAAGCATCAAATAAATCTCTAGATAAATTAAAATTACCTAAGTTGTTAATATTTTGGAATCCTGATAAGTCAAAATCAAACCTATCTACACCTATTACATAGTTAAATTGTGTAGTTAAGAAGAAGCCTTTGTAGTCTGCACTAAAACCAAAACTTCCTTCATAATCAGGCAAAATGTTCTTGCCAGACCAAACTCTATCAGTATCTACGTCTGGTGTTTCAGTTTCTTCACCGTCAGCGGTCAAGAAAAGTATGTTACCATTTTCAGGGTTAATTCTTGAATATCTGTAAACAAAGTATTCTCCTATCTTACCACCAACTTGTCCAGTTCCTATTATCTCTTCAGATCCATCACCAAACTCAACAATCTCGTTCTTGTTATAGTTACCTACAAAGTTCAAATCAAGATTAAAATCTTTTGCCTCTTTAGCTCTAATTACAGTATAAGATAAATTCACATCTATACCTGTATTTTTCAATTCACCACCATTTACATTTAAAAGGGTTGCTGCTGTTACAGCAGATAAAGGTTGATTTAGGTATAGGTCTGTTGTAGTTTTATCATAAACATCTACACTACCTCTTAATCTTCTATTAAATACCTCGAAATCTAATCCTAAGTTAGTTGTGGTAACAGTCTCCCACTTAAGAGCATCATTACCTATTATGGCAAGTGAGAGTGCATTAGCTCCTTGATATCCAGGTGATGTTTGGAATAGTGAATTCGTTAGGGTTAAACCACCAAATAATCCAGCTCCAGTTACATCTTGATTACCATTGGTACCATAGGAAGCTCTTAGCTTTAAAAGATCAAAAACACTATCTTCCATGAAAGCTTCATTACCTATATTCCATCTAGCAGCAACAGAATAAAAAGTTGCCCATCTGTTACTGTCTGCGAATCTAGAAGAAGCGTCACGTCTAACAGTACCTGTTATACCATACTTTGAATCATAATCGTAATCTGCTCTAGCAAAGTAAGAGAATAAACCTGATTCTAAAATGTTAGCATTTGCAGTATCTACAAAGAAGTCATTATCTGCGTTGTCTGCAATAAATCCATCACCATCTCCAGATGCAAAAGTTAATGGATCAAGACCTTCTTGGAAATATCCAAAGTTCTTAAAGTGCGCTTTAAAATACTCAGTATATAAACCTAAGTTGAATGAATTCTTACCAAACTCTTTATTGTATACTAAAGATAATAGTTGGTTGTAAGAAAAGGCTCTATTGAAATTTTCTTGTTGGAAACCAGGAGTATCATTACCTGTTTCAGCAAATAATAAAGCGTTGAAACTGGTTGGTCCTTCTGAACGCAATGTGTTTTCTTGCTGTAAATCAATACTCATTAAAGCACTTGCTGTAATATCATTCGTAAGCTTATAACTTCCGTCAAAACTACCAACAATCTTTAATTCTTCATCAAATCTATCAAATGTTCTAAGTCTGTCAACAATAAGTAAAGGAGTTACCGTGAATGTACCATCAAATTGTTCGTCTAAAATAAATTGTCCATCTACATAATCATCAATACTTAAGTAAGGTACGGATTGATATGCTCCAAGAATAGGGTTTCTGTTAACAGCTCCAGTACCAATGTTGTTAGGCTCATCTGACTTTGAGTAGTTGGTTGATAAATTTAATCTATATGAAAATTTATCATTTTCACTTTTCCCACTAAGGTTTGTTCTAAGGTTAAAACGCTTTAGACTACTACTTCTTAATAACCCTTCTTGGTCATGAAAACCTAAAGAAATAAAAGTAGAAACATTCTCTCCTCCTTTTGAAGCAGAAATTGTATGACTTTGCGTTAATGCAGTATCAAAGAAATAATCTGCCCAGTCAAATGTTCTTGCATTTGCAATTTCAGCATCAGTTAAAGTAGCACCTAAACCTGACCCTCTTTCTTTTTCAAGAGTTAATAACTCTTGAGAGTTCATTAAGTTATAATCATTCCCTTGAAGATTACTTATATTAACTTGACCTACATAATTCATTACAAGCTCAGAGCAAAAAGTACCACTTTTAGTTTTAATTATAATTACACCATTCGCACCTCTGTTACCATAAATAGAAGTTGCTCCCGCATCTTTTAGTACTGTTACAGACGCAATTTCATTAGGGTTTAAACTACGGAAGTTGTCTTGATCTACTGGTGCACCATCTATAATAAATAATGGCTCTGTGTCACCATTGATTGAGCTAACACCTCTAATTCTAACAGTAGAATTAGCTCCAGGCTGTCCACTTGCTGTAGAAATTGATAAACCAGGTACCTGCCCTGAAAGTGTTTGTACAAAACTTGCGTTTGGTCTTGCTTTAATTGTTTCGGCATTAACAGTAAACGAAGAAACACTTGATTTCTCTTTTGTACTTGTATTACTACCTATAATTACAACCTCTTCTAATACTGATCCTGGTTGTAATGTTACATTGATTGTGTTGGATGCACCTACCGCTACTTCTTGTGTTTCGAATCCAACATAACTAAAAGTTAATGTTTGACCTACAGAGGCAGTAATAGAATAATTTCCATCAAAATCGGTTTGAGTACCTGAACTAGTACCCTTAATAATTACATTGGCACCTGGAAGAGGAAGATTTGCATCATCCAATACAGTACCTGTAATAGTTTTAGTTTGTGCAATACTTACCTGCACAACCAACGCTAATAGTAGCGTTAAAATTCCACTAAACTTTGTTCTCATTTTATAAATTATTTGAATTAGCCAATGCCAAAAGTCACAATAAAAACTTAATTACACAACTTTTTAAACTTAAAATTTATATTTTTTTAAACATAACGTTAAGCTAGTGTTAGCATATTTAAAACCTTGCTGTTAATATTATGTGAATTTTAGAATTTGATAGCTCAAAGTTTCTATTTTCAATAAGGCCATTTGCAAAAGCTATTTTTAAAACTCCTGAGTTGGTCTTTAAGCCAAACCCAAATCCAGCACTATATAAATTTTGTTTTAAGTCTAGTTGTTGATTTTCAAAGTAGGCAAGGTCTATAATAGAATGTGCATAAATAGAATTGTTTAAGAATAATCGATACTCCGTATTTACAACCGTAAATAAGGATGCATCAATACTGTTTTCGTTAAATCCTCTTATGCTATTAATACCTCCAAATCTATAGAGCTCATTTTCAAAATAAGTATTGCTAAATAACGCAGAAGTAGCATTCTTTATGTATATACTGTTGGTTTTGTTAAGATTGAAGATATGAAGGCCTTCAAACGAAATTCTAGTTTGTTTTTCTTTTAAACCGTCATTTCTATCTCTATTTCCTAATTCAGTATCTAATTTAATGCTTGTTTTAATTGGGAAAAAAGGATTATTTTGAGGTTTCAAATATTGTGCTCCTCCTGTTATAAAACTCGAGCTGTAATCTTCTACTGCTCCTCCAACTACTACATTGTCTAGTAGATTGCTGGATTCGTAATTTTTATAACCT
>CAYGMB010000026.1:6408-13165 GCA_964350765.1 uncultured Flavobacteriaceae bacterium | reverse complement strand
ATTATTTCTCTACACATGTAAATGGACTTATAAAAAACTTTTTTAATAATAGTGCTTCACAATTTGCTTCTTTTTTTACTGAAGAAACCAATCTAAGCAAAGAAGAATTGGAGGATTTAAAAAAAATTATTGATCAACAAATTAAAAATAAGTAGTCATGGAAATCTATCTCTTAAAATCTTCGGGCTGCCTTTTGGCTTTTTATATTTTTTACAAAGCATTATTTGAAACTACTAGTTTCCATTTTTTTAAGCGTTTTTATTTACTAATAACTGTTGTAATCTCTTTTGGCATCCCATTTATAACATTTACATCCTATGTTTCACTTCCAATTTCTGAAATAGGAAATTTTGTAAGTACTGAAACATCAAACGTTATTCCCACTACAATTTCTGAAGAACAAACAAATTATACTACAATAATTTTATGGTCATTATACTTTGTAGGAGTTGCCATTTTTGGATTTCGGTTTTTTAAAAATTTAAATCAAATTATTTTAAAAATTAAAACTAATCCAACCCAAAAGATTAAGAAATACACTCATGTTTTACTGGATCAAAAAGTAGTTCCACATACTTTTTTACGATATATATTTTTCAGTAAAAAGAAAATAGAATGTAATGAAATTCCAGAAGAAGTAATTATACACGAAGAGGCACATGCAAAACAAAAGCACACGTTGGATATTTTATTTCTAGAAGTATTACAAATCCTATTTTGGTTTAACCCACTACTCTATTTTATAAAGAAAAGCGCCAAATTAAACCATGAGTTTTTAGCAGATGCTGCTGTATTAAATCAAGGGTTTGATAGCACAATTTATCAAAAAACATTATTAGCATTCTCATCAAATGCTGTGATGCCACAATTGGCACACTCAATTAATTATTCATCAATTAAAAAACGTTTTACAGTTATGAAAACACAAACATCAAAAAACAATTTAGGCCTTAAAGCTCTATTACTACTTCCAGTATTAGCTTTATTACTGTACGGTTTTAGTAACAAAGAAGAGGTTACTATACCTATTAAAGAAGAAGTATCTCAATTAAAAACTCAAAAAGGAGCCTCTAGAGAACAAATGAAAGAGTATAATGCTCTAGCAAAAAAATACAATGACGTTGCTATTGAAAAACGTGTTATAAAACGAAAAGACCTTGAGCGTTTAGAAAGTATTTACAGGCTAATGTCTAATAAGCAAAAGTCTGATGCAGAGCCTTTTCCAGAATGCTTACCTCCAAAGCCCAATAAAAAAAGTACAAGTACTCAAAAAACTTATGCACTAGAATACCTTGAAGGTGCTGAAAGAAATAACAAAAAAGCGTTTGTTCTAGAAATAATAAATAATAAAATTAAGCTCAATAATAAATATATTAAGTTAAAGGATTTTGCCCGTAAACTAGATGAGTACACAAAAGATTGGGAAGAAACAGATTACACATCGGCACACCCTTCTATACTAATTAAAGGTTCTTCTAAAGAGTTTTTAACTAAAGTAGAGGAAGAGTTTCAAAAAACTCGTTATGCCAAAGCAAACGGAGGCTTTAAATTATTACCTCCACCACCTCCACCTCCACCAGCATTAGACATGAAAGATCCTCCTCCACCTCCACCTGCACCTCCTGTACCGCTAGACCACGTGATAGAAATGGCAAAAGAAGGAGCAACATTTTATTATAACAATAAAAAAATAACAAGTGACGAAGCAATAGCTATTGTGAAGAAAAATAAGAGTATTAATATCTCGACAAATACCAATAATGGCACTCATATTGTAAAAATTTCTAAAAACAACAGATGATTTATTTGTTGTTTTTAGATTACTCCAATCGCTTTATAACGTAACCAAAATTTGAGACATCACAGAAAGTACATCATGATGTCCCCTTCTAGTACATTTGACTTACTTGAAAAGTAAAGCAATCTATCGTATTGAAAGGTTTAATGCTACAGTAAAGAGACTACCAGTACCGCTAAAGCGTTCTGCCCATACTTCAATATAATCTCCCTGAGACAACTCAATAGTTCCAATAAGTGGTACAGCACCAATGTCAAAAATTCCACTTATTCTTCTCCATACCCCTGTTTCATCTACCACAGTTGGAGTGGCATCACCGCTATTACCTTTTGCTATATAAAATATATAACGATCTTGTGATGTGTTTCCTTCAAATGAAATACTCGCAGTAACGTTAAAAAAACGGGTTTGATTTCCCTCATAGACTATTCTGTTGTCTCCAGATCTTGAAAATCTAAACAAGCTATTTGAGGTGGTAGCACCATTAAGTTTTACGGGTGTTTGATTTGCAGTAAAAGTGGTACTGGCTCCACCACCGGCTGTAAAGTTAAAGTTTAGGTCACCCGTTGCATTTCGATCTGTTTCGAGGGGTATACCCGGACTATCTACATCCCAATTATTTGTAAAATTATATCCTGAGTAAGAACCTACTGTATATCCATTAATGTAATTACCAGCACCTACAAAACTTATACCTTCGACAACGGCGACGTTTGTAACGGTAGGGTTAGAACTAACGTCCATTCCTGTTTCGCCACTATCCACTTCTATCCTTCCGTTATTGGCCTGAAAGTTTGTTAATGTACCGTTCAATGTTAAAAAAGTACCTGAGCAAGAAGCACTCCAAAAAGTATTTTCAAATGTGGTGGAAAAAACATCTGTCAATGTTATCCCAGTACTACAATTTACATACTGACCCACATTAAAAAATACAGCAAAAACATCTTCTATTGAACCTATAGAACTGGCATTTCTAAAGACTACAGAGTTAGCAGCAACACTACCAGTTCCTGGTGTAGCTGCAGTTATATCAAAAACCGTATTACTATTAGCATCTATAGTAACATTTCGAAGGCTACCCCCTACTGTTCCTGTAAAAAGAGCATCTGTTGATGAGGTAGGGTTGTATCTAATTACATCTTCTCCTATATCAACTCCTTCAACATAAGCACCATTAAGAGTTATAGGATGTAAAACCTCTATAGTTCCATTAATTTCATATAAAGTGTTTGTATCTAACATGTATGAAGTATTTCCACCAGCAGACAACTCATCTGCTAAATCTGCTTCACTTTTCACAAGCTTATAGTTGTCTCTTTTTTCAACTGTGCCCTGTTGTTCCCAGCTGGCACCATCGTAATAGAAAAATGCATTTTCATCAATATCAAAAACTAAAAGCCCAGTCGCAGGGCTCGATATAGCAAGTCTATCTACTGTTTCCATTCGGGGTACAAGTAAACCTCCTTCAGTAGAATCTATATCCAAAACTGAAGACGGATCTGGATTTGTAGTGCCTATTCCTACTTGAGCTATAACTGTGTTAAAAGAAATTAAGAAAAATAATAGATAACTAATGTTTTTCATAGTAGTAAGTTTCTGGGATTATTGCAAATATAAGCTTTTTATTACAAATATTAGATTTCACCGTGTTTATCTGCTTTTAATCGATTTTGTTTAATCTCCTAAAATCATAATAAACAACAATAATTCATTTATCACGTTCTTATATTTCATCAATCAAATTCATTTCATTATGCTACAACGTTTTTTTATATTCTGCTCTGGCGCAGATACTGCTATACTAGAAAACTGTTCTCCTGGAGAAAACACAAAATATGCTGGCATTGGTGCTACCGTCTTTTTTACTGCCGTTATGGCCGCAATTGCAGGTTCTTATGCTCTGTATACAGTATTTGATAATTTATTTACTGCTATTTTCTTTGGACTGATTTGGGGATTATTAATTTTTAACCTGGATAGATTTATAGTGTCCACCATAAAAAAAAGAGATAATTTTTTTGACGAATTTTTACAAGCAACCCCACGTATTGCACTTGCCATTATTATCGCAATTGTTATTTCTAAACCATTAGAAATGAAAATTTTTGAAAAGGAAATTAATCAAGTCCTTCTCGAAGAAAAAAACGAAATGACTTTGGCAAACAAAGACCAATTAGCTTTACAATACACCCCAGCAATTGAGGCTCTAACTGCTGAAAACGAAGCCCTAAAGCAAGAAATAGTTGATAAAGAAACTTCTGTAAATGAGCTATACGACACTTATATTGCTGAAGCTGAAGGACGTGCTGGGACTGAAATTCTTGGAAAAGGACCTGTATATAAAGAAAAAAGAGATAAGCATGATGCAGAATTGGCATCATTGCAAGAATTACGAACTATTAACACAGAAAAAATAGAAGCTAACGAGGCGCAAATGGCATTACTCGCTACCGAGTATCAAGATAAAGTTGCCGAGACGCAACCTGTAATTGATGGTTTTGATGGGTTAATGGCACGAGTAAATGCTCTAGAAAAATTACCTTGGTTACCTTCTTTCTTTATTTTTCTTTTGTTTTTAGCTATTGAAACATCTCCAATTATTGCAAAATTATTATCCCCAAAAGGAGCTTACGACTTAAAGCTCGAAGAAGAAGAAAGCGCATTAAAATCATGGGTAGCACAACAAAAAACTCAACGTGATGTTCTAGTTACAACAGATAGAGATGTAAATAATCGCGTATATGCAGATATCGCAGAGGAGCAAGAACTATATGACTACAAGCGTAAAATTGCGCGCTCTTTACTACAAGATCAAGCTAATGCCTTTTACAAGAAACAAAAGGGTGTTTTATAAGACTAAGAGTTTATTTTAAAGGCCTCATTGTTTATTTACTTGACATAAATAAACAATGAGGCTTTTTTACTAAAATGAAGTGTTATGTTTAATTAATATATTTTGATATAAATAAATATTTACCTTTGCTTGATGTTTCCAAAAATATCCTTACACACGCTATTCCCTACTGTACATTTCACAGAAATTACCGCTATTGATATGAGTGTTACTAGTGATTTCTTTAAAGAAGACCCTTTACACGAAAACCTAGAACTGGCCAGGAAAAAGATTGCAAAATTTCAAAATAAATATCCCACAAGTTTACTTGCCAATGGATACTTAGAAGAACGAGCTTTTTACAATACTACAAATTTTGAACGCACACTAGGTGGGGAAAAAGAATATAGAAATATACATCTTGGGACAGATTTTTGGCTTCCTGAAAACACCCCTGTGCATGCTCCTTTTGACGGAACTATTGTAATTGCGCACGACAACGATTATCATAAAGATTATGGTCCTTTACTGGTTGTAGAGCACAAGACAGAGGCTACCACTTTTTACACCCTATATGGACATTTAAGCAAAGATTCTTTAACCATTTCACCAAAAGGAAAAAAAGTTAAACAAGGAGAATTACTGGCGTATTTAGGTAATGAGAAAGAAAACGGACATTGGGTATCACATCTTCATTTTCAACTTATTACAGATTTATTAAATGAAACAGAAAATTATAATGGTGTAGCGTTTCCTTCAGAAATTGAAAAGTGGAAAAAATTATGCCCTAATCCAAGTGAGCTTTTTGAAGAGGAGTTTTAAATAAGTTCCTTACTAATCGCTTCAGCTAATATTGTAGCACTCTCTGGAGCATTGCGTAACCAGATTTCTGGATCAAGAAATTCCATTTCAGACAAATAACAAAGTCCTGCATCATCCCAAATTATATCTACTCTCCCATATACAGGTGCTGTAGGACATTGTGCCGTAGCAAACTCTGCAAATTTTATTTCCTCTTCTTTGGGTGTATAAGGGTGGACAGTACCTCCAAAATCATCCTGTACTCTAAAATCTCCTTCTTTGGCTTTCTTTAATATAGCATGTGTAAATTTTCCACCAAATACCATTAAAGATGCTTCACCCATTGTTGTAATAGTCTCTTGAAACTCTTGCACTAACATATCTCTTGATTGTAAAAGTTCGTTAAATAATAGGGCTTTTTCTTCAAAATCCTCTTTAGATACTACATAGGTATGAAATGCTGCCGCAGATACTGCAGGCTTTATTACCATTTTTTGCCAGCCTCTTTTTTCTGAAATTTCTCTTAGTGTTTGGTTTCCAGCTTTACTTACAAACTCGGTAGGTACAATTCTAATTCCTTCTTTTTCTAAATGAGAGAGATAAAATTTATTGCTGTTCCATTGTTGTAATGTAAGTGGATTGATAAGTTTTGTTTTGTTTGCTGCCATTTTCATCCAGCTTGCAAAAGAATCAAACTTTTCAAAATAATCCCAAACGGTTCTAATAACAGCTATTTTAGTAGTTGACCAGTCATAATCTGGATTGTCCCAATAGGTTCTAGTTACAGAAAAACCTTTTTCTTCTAGTGCATTTTTCAGTAAATAATACTCTTTTGCAATGTTTGCTATATATTCATTTTCTTCAGAAAGGGTAAGGTATTTCTTTGCGGTTACAATCGTAATATCTGTCATTATAAAATTTACTTTAAGAAAGAATAAAAAGGAAGTATCTTTAGCTAAAACAAATGTACACAATGAGAACATTTTTCTACCTTTTTATTTTTACAATAGTAACCACATATTGTAATGCACAATCTACAGAAATAGAAGACAAAGAAGCTATTCTTAAAGTAATGAAACTTCAACAAGTAGCTTGGAGTGACAACGACTTAGAGGGTTTTATGGATGGTTACTGGAAAAATGATTCTTTAAAATTTTATGGAAAAAGTGGACTTACCAAAGGATGGCAACAAACACTAGATAATTATAAGAAAGGATACCCTACCAAGGATCATAGTGGTACATTAACTTTTGAAATTGATGATATTTCAAAAATTGAAGGAATATTTCAGGATATAGAGGGTGAGTCACAACAGCTATATTATT
>CAYGMB010000026.1:5606-6398 GCA_964350765.1 uncultured Flavobacteriaceae bacterium | reverse complement strand
CAAAAATTGAAGATAATAGTTACTGGGTAATGGGTAGGTACTACCTTAAAAGAAAAGTTGGTGATGCTAATGGAAATTTCTTAGTTATCTTTAAAAGAATTGATGGTTCTTGGAAAATAGTAGCAGATATGAGCTCTTAATTAATACTTTACAGTAAAAGTTTACTTTATAACAAGGTCTTAAATATGGAAGTAGTTTTTGCGAGTCTTGGTTTACTTCTATTGCTCCTATTCTTGTTTACGTTACTAGGCAAAAACAGTAAATACTCAGATTTTGGTATTAACCTCAGGAGAGTTTATTGTCCAAAATGTAACACAAAACAACCTATTGTTAGAAAACCAAATAATCAAAGACAAGCATTATTTGGAGGGTATACTTGCAAAAAATGTGGTGCCGAAATGGATAAATTTGGCACAGAAATTAAAGATTAAGTTTTACTGTTAATTCCCTTTTATACGCTTCCATAAATCGCTTAATAGAGCTGCAGCATCTTCAGGTCTTTTTTGATTTTCAGTAACAGTTAATTTCTCTTTTGTACCTTCTAACAAAAAACTAAAAACGTACTCTTTACTTGAAGGGTCTGCACTTAATACCCCAAAGCGTAAATCATTAAAATATAAATTTCCGTCTTTTTGAGAAATACTATACCAGCCATTGGTTAGCTTAACAAGCTTTTTTATTTTATCGTTTTCTTTTAAATCTCCCAGCCAATGATGGTTTTTAGGATGACTGTAAAATTCAATTGGTTTACTGTCAAACAAAGAATAGTCTCCTATTAAGTAAGCATCTCCA
>CAYGMB010000026.1:0-5596 GCA_964350765.1 uncultured Flavobacteriaceae bacterium | reverse complement strand
CAACATCAACATTTGCTGTCCATAAAATTGTAGTTAAAGGCGCAGGTTTTGTTTCAATCTCAGTATAAAATATCCCTTGTTCTTCCAAACTATTTTTAAACTTCACATAGGTAATTCCCTTTAATATAATTGTTAAAACTAGATAGCTACTACTTATCCATAACCCTAAATTATTAAGTTTTCTTCTTTTAGGGTCTGTTCTTTTCCTTCGCATTGCTGCAATTAAAAACACTAAAAAGGGTAGTGTATATAATGGATCTATAACAAAGATATTTTTATATGCTAAGCGTAAGTCTAAAGGCCAAAAAAGTTGTGTCCCCCAAGTAGTATGGGCATCAAGTAATGGATGCGTTAAAAAACAAAAAAAGAAAAGCCATGACCAATCTCTAGCGGTAGCTATTTTTTCCCATCGAGAAATAAGCCAACCAAACAAAGGGGCTACTACTATTGAAAAGAGAATAGAGTGTGTAACTCCTCGATGCCACTCTAAAGCAGTTACTGTATCTACAAAAAAATTGCAAACAATATCTAAGTCGGGGATTGTTCCAGCAATAGCACCATACATCATTGCTTTATTGCCAGCTTTTCTTCCCAAAACTGCTTCACCAACAGCTGCGCCTAAAACTATTTGAGTTACTGAATCCATTAATTAACTATTCCCATTTTCTTTAATAAAAAAGAAGCATTCATGTTTTTACAAATACCCTTCTTTAGTGTATAATCAAAATACAACTCATTATTTACAATTTCGGCATCAAAATAATAGTTTTCAACTTCTTCATATTCGTTAGCAGCATCACACAAGCTAAGGTCATGTGTTGCAATTATTCCTGTAGATTTTGAAGCTACTAGCTTATCAATAAACTTTCTAGAGCCCTGTGCCTTGTCGGTGCTATTAGTTCCTTTTAAAATTTCATCAAGAATGATAAAATATTCATCTTCTTTAATTGCCTCAACAATGTATTTTAATCTTTTTAACTCGCTAAAGAAATACGATTCGTCATCAGTTAAACTATCTGATGTGCGCATACTCGAAATTAATTTTATAGGATTATAATGTACTTCCGCAGCAGAAATAGGCAGCCCTACATTTGCCATCACAATTTGTAAACCAAGTGTACGTAAAAATGTACTTTTTCCAGCCATATTGGCTCCAGTAACTATAAAAAATGCTTCTTTGGCAATTTTAAAGTCGCTTCGCACTACTTTATTTGGATTAAGTAATGGATGTCCTATTTGCTTTGAGCTTAAAACCACATTATTGTTACTAATACTTGGAAAAACATACTTTGGATGATTGAAAACAAAATTTCCAAGACTATTATAACTATCAAAAAAGGTAATTACTTCAAACCATTCGTAAACCTCAGCTTGATATTTTGCAATCCATTGTTCTATTAATAACGATTGTTTTAAATCACGAAGCATAAACCCGTTACTTAAAACACCAATCAACATATTATTACGTTGGTCTAAAGCATCAAGTCTTTTTGAAAATTGCCTTAAAATAGAAGACGCACTTTTAGTTTTTTGATTTATAAGTTTCTTTTTTTCTGAAAGCAATTGTGACGAAAACTCTTGTGTTTCTATTTTGGACAAGAGCTTATAGTATTGCTGAAATGTACTTTGAATTTGTGCTGTATGAGTCGAAAGTGTATTTACCTTCTTTAAATATGCACCAGTTATAGCTAGCCCGACTAAAAACCACCCAAATACCACATAGCCAGAAACAAGCTCTGTAAAATAAGCAATAAAAAAGCCTACCGAAAGTGCCGAAAAAACAACTGGTATCCATTGCATTGCATTAGGAACAAAAGCTTGATAGTTTTGTAACCATTTTGTTACTTTATTAGCAGATACTTCGGTTTTAACTAAACTTGCTGTGGCCGAAAAATCTTGTCGCCATTTTGGTGTTATTGCTAGTTCTTTAATAGCTTTTTGCTTTTCTTGAATTGTATGAATCGCATTTTCTTTTAGTAGAAAAGCTAATTTATCTCTTCCGCCTTCTAAAGCTGTTCTATTGATGTATTGAAAAAAAGAACCTTTCCCAAAAAGGTCAATATCATTACAATAAGCATGCGTATCGTCATTATAAGCTTCTCCTTCAACTAAATGATCTCTTTGCCCATTAAGTACTTTTAATTCATCTTCATTAAGTGCTATTAGCTTTTTACACCATTCTTTTTTATAGTTTATACCAGCATGCTTTACTACCAAAAAGATAAATAAGATAATACCTCCAACTAGTACTCCAACAAATAAAGGTGTATTGCCAAATGTTAGGTACATAACAAATCCTACTATACAAAAAACGGCAAGTCGTAATAGACTTAACAACAACAGTTGCTTTTTAATTTGTGCTAGTTTGGCAGACTTTTCTTCAATTTGAGAATTATAAAATTCTTGGGGTGTTTGCATTAAGGCTTATAAATTATCAAGTTCTTCTTTTATTTTCTTTGTGAGTTTTGCCACCACCAACTCATAACTATGATCTATAAGTTCTGTAAGTAACTTAGGAGGTATCTCTTCTGTAAAAACTGTATTCCAATGTAACTTGCTCATGTGGTATCCAGGAATTATAGCACCATCGTATTCTTCTCTTAAAATGGCAGATCGCTCTGGATCACATTTCAAGTTAACTTGAGTGGGCGTTCGTTCTAATCCACATAATGCAAACATTTTACCCATGACCTTAAAAACTAACGTATGTTCATCAAATGGAAAATTTTCTGTTACTCCCTTTTTTAATAAGCAGTATTCTCTAAAGGCTTCGACATTCATACGCTATTTTACTTTAAACGCTAAGGCTGGAGTATCATCAAAATAAATGAGTAGATTTTCTTTGCCTAACTCAATTGGAATAGTAAAAGTAGTCATTCCATTTTCTTTAGTAGTCTCAATTGAAAATTTAGTACTTCCATAGCTATAACTTATGGCTGTTTCACTATTCAATTTGACACTAAAATTTATTTCACCTAAAAGCCTTTCAGAAGAAATAATTCCACTAAGCGGTCTTTCTATAGCATCTAGTGGTAAATTGGGCGCTATTATTATTGGCCACGATGCAAACTGTTCTTTAGTAATTTGCTCCTTTAATAAAGTATCTTCCTGCTGCGCTGGAAAATGTGTTTTTACAAAAAGATGAGGGGGTGTTTTGTAAAAAAAGTAATTAGGTTCTCTTATAAATTTACCGTTGTATTTTCCAGCTCCCCAGGTTGGATCAAATAAATAAGGCTTACCATCTATAAAAGCTATATTCCACATATGGACGGTCTTAAAAGATCTACCAATGTCATTAAAATTCGTTTTTATGTCGCCCCTAACCAAATAATTATCTATGCCTTGCAATTGGCATAAACGCTCAAAAACCATAGCATATCCCTCACAAACAGCGACTCCTTTGGAGAGTGTTCTTTGTATAATTTTTGCTCTTGTCTTTTCCTCTTTTTGGTTTCGGTCTCTATAGTTTTTAAAGCTGTAGTCAAATTGCTTATACTCTTCTGGATTATAAGCAACATTCTTAATAAGCCAAGAGTAAATAGCTCGTACTTTATGGTCTTGGGTATTAAAATCTCGTGTAATAAATTTTGAAAGCTCCTCTGCACTATTTACTCGCTCTGGATAAAGTTGTATTGTAGCATCTACTTGCTCATAGTTTTGTGAAAAACAGAAAGAAAATGATAGGATAAAATAAAACACTAACAGCCTCATATTTTAATTTCATATAATACGGGCCTACTTGGCGCGGCATCATTATTAAAGTTTGCTACTTGAAGGTTTAGAATGTAGCTCCCATCCTTCACTTTATTTCGCACATAAATAAGCTCCGTTATTGTAGTATTTAATCTTGGTTTTTCTGGATAATTCCAAAATGCCTTATGTGCCAATAGTGCGCCATCATCTTTTTCTTTGTCTACACTTGGCAAGTCTATTAACAAATGTTCTACACCTATCTCTCTTAAAAATTGAGCTGCTTTGTGGTCTAAGTAAGGCCAATTAGTATGGCTATACTTTTGCTGTTTTTTATCTTTTGTATTAGGAAGTGTTCTTATAATTAAAGCTTCGGGTTTTTTGTTTTTAAGAAGTGTTTTTATTTGCTTTTCTGAAATAACTTCGTCCTCCCCTTTTAACTCTGGTGCTACTGAAATTAATTCAGCAACAAAGAAAAAACGATTAAGTGTTTTTGAAATAGAAAAGAACTCCTTGGATATATGTCCAACACACTCGGTATGTGTTCCATGAGCATGCGGGTTAAATGTAATAGTATTAAAATTTACCGAAGCACCCTCTTTCACGCTACCAACCCAATCATCTATCACTACAGGTTTTATAGTAGGTGGTGATAAATACCACGCCTCAGGATTTTTTTCTGAAGCTGTAAGTGTGATTGAAATATCTATTGGGTTTGATACGTTAATTGTATATGACTTTCCCCCTATTTTTATTGTTGTATTCACAGCTTCTAAGATACAATGAACTTATTGTAAATTCAATAAAAATAAATCACTTGCAATACCATCACTCAAAAATTTACCTTTTTTTGTAACTAATAGTTTTTCATCCTTTATTTCTAGTAAACCACTTGTGAGGTGTTGCTTGGCTTGTTTATGTAAATATTTAAAATATGTATTTCCAAAGAGTGTATTAACCTCTTCTAGAGATATACCCCACATGGTTCGTAAACGCGTCATCACATACTCATTGTACTTGTCTGTTAAAGAGAGTTTTTCTATTTCTTGAGGCACTTCTTCCTTGGTGATCTTTTTTATATAAATACTATTATTGGCAACATTCCAACTTCGTTGTTCTCCAGTATAGCTATGAGCAGAAGGGCCTATCCCTAAATAGGGTTTACCTTGCCAGTATGCCATATTATTTTGAGAGTAAAAGCCTTTTTTACCAAAATTTGAAAACTCATAATTATCGTATCCCATCTTTTCGGCAATGTCAACTAGTAATGTATGGTGCTCTTTTGCAACATCATCCTCTACCGGTGCAATTACCCCTTTTTTAATAAAAGTTTGTAGCGCTGTATTGGGTTCTACAGTTAATGCGTAACAAGAAAGGTGAGGAACATCAAATTGAATAGCTTTATCTAGATTTTCTAACCACCTTTTATTACTCATTTGTGGAATCCCATAGATAAGGTCTATGCTACAGTTTTCAAAATACTTTTTTGTTAATTTAATTGCTTGATGCGCTTCTTGAGCATCGTGTGCCCGATTCATAAGTTTTAAATCCTTTTCAAAAAAAGATTGCACACCAATACTAAGGCGGTTTATTGGAGATTTCGAAAAGTCCCTAATTACTTTTTCTGAAAGGTCATCTGGGTTTGCTTCTAATGTAACTTCGGGGCTCGAAACAACTTTATAGTTTTTGTAAAGTTGATTAATAATAAGTTCAATTTCTGAAGCTTTTAAGACACTTGGCGTGCCCCCACCAAAATAAATAGTGGTCACTTCTTGTTCCATTTCGTGTTTACGCAGCTCCAGTTCTTTACAGATAGCTGTAATCATTTCATCTCGCTTTTTTAAAGAGGTAGAAAAGTGAAAATCACAATAGTAACACGCTTGTTTACAAAAAGGAATATGGATAT
>CAYGMB010000025.1:0-13319 GCA_964350765.1 uncultured Flavobacteriaceae bacterium | reverse complement strand
GTCCAATAGTTTCATTAAGGGTTGTTACAGCACTTTGTAACATTGGAAACATCTCATCTTTTGCTAATTCAGGTTTGTCTGTTTTTATAATATCCAGTAGCATTTTTAAATTACCACCATGCGACCTTAAATTATGTGATACAATATTTGCAAAATTAAGCAAGCGTGTGTTTTGATCTTGAGAAATTTCAAGAAGCTTGTTCATGTTTTTTTCTGATTCTTTAGCTTCACTAATATTAACTATTTGAGAGATAAAATGAAGAGGCTTACCATCTTCATTTCTTACAAGTGAAACTGAAAGTAACGCCCAAATTATACTACCATTCTTGTGGAAATATCTTTTTTCCATTTCATAGGTTGCTCTTTCGCCTTCAATAGTAGAAGTTAAAAGCTTTAAATCTTTGTTGAGGTCTTGCGGATGTGTAATGTCTTGAAAACTCATCTGTAAAAGCTCCTTTCTTGTATAACCAAGCATTTTTAAGAGACTATTATTTACTTGAATCCAGCTTCCATCCATTCCAACAAGCGCCATTCCTATAGCAGAGTGATCAAATGTAGATTTAAATTGTTGTTGCTTTATAAGTTTCTCTTCGATAGCCATGTTCTTTTCATGAATATCTTGAAAAAGTCCATACACTCTTACACATTTCCCATCTTTAAATACAGGTACTCCAATGGTTCTAATCCATCGAGTATTATTTTTTGCGGTAATAATTTCTAATTCTTCATCAAACTTTTCACCAAGCTCTAAAGCATTATTAAATACTCTAGTTATGGTATCTCTACTTAAACCTTCCTTATAATATAAGATTCCTTCCTCTAAAGTTGGTTGATAATTGAGAGGTCTTTCGTGTATTTTGGTTGTGATTTGTCCCCAGGTAACTTTTTGATTTATTGCATCATATTCCCATGTGCCAATTTTTGCTGCATCTTGAAGATATTCAATAATAATATCTTCATTTTTTAGGAGTTCCTTTAAATCACTTTTGTAAGATACCTTCATAAAATTTAAAACACATTATCTATACTGGGGGAGTTGCGAAATATATGTTTTTACCGTTAAAACGACACTAAAGTAAGACAAAAAGTAATAATACTAAAGATAAATTTAATTAATATGTTTTTTAATAAAGTTGTCGCAATAGGCCTTAATTTCTTCACGACATGCTGTAAAGGCAAGATTTATTTCTTCTTCTGTACCTTCTACTTTTGATGGGTCTTTAAAATTTTGATGTAATCTTACTGCATTTTTTGAAGGGATAAATGGGCAGTTTTCATTGGCATGATCACAAACTGTTATAATATAATTAAAGTCTACATTTTGGTACTCATCAACATGGTTTGAGGTATGCATACTTATATCTATGCCATCTTGTGCCATAGTAGCAACTGCTTTTTTATTAAGCCCATGTGTTTCTATTCCGCCACTATATATTGTTACATTTTCTTTGCTTTTAGTAAATTCTTTTAAGTAGCCATGTGCCATCTGGCTTCTACAGCTATTACCGGTACATAATAAAAGGATATTTATCATAGTATAAATAATTAACAACAGCCACTTACTGGGTTGCATTGAAGGTTATTTTCATTTTTTTGTTGAGGAGTTATCCCACAAACTTCTTCTGCCTTACATGCAGTTTTTTCTACTGCTAACTTAATAACAATAGAAGTTTCATGTATTTCAAAATCATTAATAAATAGTTGTGCTGTATGAAATTTTGAATTTCCATACTCAATCTTTACAATAGCATTTAACTGAAAAGGTTTTAATGTTCCAACTTTTGTTAAAATTCCTAATGCTTTGTAACAAGACATATATGAAGCATTTTCTTTTTGGGTAGGGCTTTCAAGTAATTGGATAATTGTTTCTTGCCATGAGTCTGTTCCACTACCGCAGTCAACAGATTCAATATGTATGTGTTTAACTTCTGTTATATGATAGTCTGGTTGTACTCGTTGTTGAGTAGCATACTCAAAAACTAAGGCTTTATTAGGATTGCTCTTTAATAGGCTTAAAAATTGATCTGTTTTCATGGTGTTGTAATTAGCAGCATTTTTCTTCTGTTGCTTCAAAAAAGTCATGAAATAACTCCTTCAAAGCGGTTAGTTTAGTCTTATTAATTGTGTAATATTGACTTTTACCTTCGTATTTACTTTTTAAAAGTCCAGCTCTTTTTATTACTTGCAAATGTTGCGATGTGGTGGGTTGTGACAATCTTATTGTTTCTGAAATATCTTTACATAAACAACCATCACAATCCCCTATATAGTTAAGTATAGAAATACGTGCAGGGTGTGATAATATTTTAGCCATATCGGCTAATTGATTCACTTGAATACTATGCAAATGTCTTTTTGAAGTTCCCATAAATTAGTTATTGCAATATTACGATACAAAGATATAAAAATAAACCTCTGGTTTTGCCCAAAGGTTTATTATTTTTTTAGAACCAAGGTTTTTTGCCTACTTGGTACGTATTGTAAAAGTCCTCATCACTTTTGGTTAAGTATATAATACCTTCTATAAAACCAATAAGACCAGCAATCCATACAATGAATACACCTACACCAATACAAGTGAGCACAAATCCTACAAGAGTTATAGCTAATAAAATGATACCTTCTTTATTGTAGCCCAATACAAATTTGTGAACTCCAAAAGCACCTAGTACAATACCAAGTATACCTGCCATTAATTTTTTGTTGTCTCCACTATTAGTAGCTTGATTCCAACCTTCTTTAAATTCTTTTGCTGTACTTTTTGCTTCTTCAGAGAACTCTTTTGCAGATTCTTTTGCTTCCTTAGCAGCGTTATTTGCTTTATCTTTTAGGTCGTCACCTAAGTTTTTTTCTTCAGACATGATTATATTTATTTAGTTGATTACCAAATGTATAAAATTATTTTATAGAATTGT
Organism: uncultured Flavobacteriaceae bacterium; assembly: GCA_964350765.1. Lineage (GTDB taxonomy): Bacteria > Bacteroidota > Bacteroidia > Flavobacteriales > Flavobacteriaceae > CAYGMB01. Next base: position 10,404 of record CAYGMB010000025.1, on the reverse strand, counting down.
TATAAGATTTCAGGTATTTTTTAGATTACTCAAAGGCAGAATCTATAGGCTCCCAAAGCTCTATTTTGTTACCATCATTATCCATAATCCATCCAAATTTTCCGTAATCGTATTCTTCTATCTCACCAATAATAGTGACTCCTTCTTTTTTAAGCTGCGTTAGTAATTCTTTTAAATTGTTCACGCGGTAATTAAACATAAAATCCTTTTTGGATGGCTCGTAGTATTTAGTGTCTTGAGTAAATGGGCTCCATTGTGTGGAGCATTTATTGCCATTTTCATCTTTCCACCAAAAAGTACATCCCCAATCGTCTGTATTAAACCCTAAATGTTTTTTGTACCACTCTTTTGTTTTATTGGGGTCATCTACTTTAAAAAATAAGCCTCCAATTCCTGTTACTCTTTTCATATAGTCCTGCGAAGGCAGGAATCTCACCTGCATATTAATTTCTGCGGAAACAGAAATCTTATTCGCTATTTGTGTTAATTATTCATTTTTTGTTGGTTCTCCTAAATATTTTATCCGTACTCAGCAAGAATCTTATCAACTATAACCTGTGCTAATTTTTCTTTACTTTCTATTGTCCATCCTGCTACATGAGGTGTCATTACTACATTGCTCATTTGAATTAGAGCTTGAAAGTCTTTCGAAATTTCATTTTTGTTAAATCCCTCAAAAGAAGATTTTTCAAATTCTAATACGTCCAGTCCAGCACCAAGTATTAATTTTCTTTTTAGGGCTTTCACGAGATCGTTTGTTTCTACATTTTTTCCTCTTGCTGTATTAAGTAACCAAAAGGATTTTTTAAAACTTAAAATAAAATCTTCGTTAACCATTTTATGGGTAAGTGGAGTCCAAGGTGTATGCAGGCTTACAATATCTGCCTCTTCTTTAAGTGTTTCCAGAGATACTTGTCTTGCATCTTCATTTCCAACATTTTCTAAGATATCGTAACAAAGTACATTACAATTAAAACCACGTAATTTTTTTGCAAAAGCTTTTCCCATATTTCCATAGCCAATAATACCAACTGTTTTCCCGTCTACTTCAATACCCCTATTAGATTCTCTATTCCATTGTCCAGATCTAATTTCTAAGTCTGCTTTATTAATTTTGTTGAAGAGTGTTAATAGTAAACCAAGTGTGTGTTCTCCAACAGCATTACGATTACCTTCTGGTGAGGAAAATACTTTAATTCCCTTTTCTGAAGCATAAAGTGTATCTATATTTTCTAAACCTGCTCCAACACGGGCTATAAATTTTAATTGAGTTGCAATATCTATAAACTTCTTGTCTATTGGGAAGCGGCTTCTTATTACTATACCATCGTAATTATGAATTATTTTTTCTATTGCTTCTTTTTCCCATACATAGTTTTCATCGTTTTCAAATCCAGCTTTTGATAGTTGTTCTATCAACAAAGGATGGTTTTTATCAAGGTGAAGAATTTTCAAAACTCAAATTTTTGGATAGTGTGTTTTTGTTTTTTCGTGAGAAACTTCACCGGTGTGGGCTGTGGTTTTCTTTTCAAAAAGGAGTAAATGTACTTCTTCTTGGTTTCTACTTTTTGGACAATGCTCAACTCCTTTAGGTACCACAATGATTTCGCCTTCGTTTACAATCTCCATCCATTCTATTGCTTTGCTTTTTTCTGTGGCATTTTTTCTAAAATGCATTTCAAGAGTTCCTTTTTGAACATAAAATAGTTCGTCTTCATCCTTGTGAGCATGCCATACAAACTCTCCCTGAATTTTTGCTAAAATTACCTGCATATCATCCACAGTAGCAATTTGGTGGGGATGCCATTGCGCAGAAAACTTAGAAATTTTTTCTTTAAGGTTAATTGGTTGCATTAGTCACGATAAAGTGACTGTAAGGTACAAAATTTAGAAGTTTAAAAATCTAAAATGAGATGCGAAATGTAGAAAAACAGAAAAATACCAAAAATATCGTTACTTGTTGTAATAAACGGTCCTGTAGCAATAGCTGGGTCAATACCTCTTTTATCAAGTATTATTGGCACAAATGTACCTATTAAGGCCGCAACAATAATTACCGAAAGCATTGATACTGCAATGGTAATACTTACAAGTCTTTCTTGACCTACAAAAAAACCAAAAGCAATTACTAAAAATCCAAGAGCAATTCCATTAATTAGGGCAAGACCTACTTCTTTTACAAGCCTTTGAAATAAGCTACCTTTTACATTGTCGTTTGCCAAACCTTGTACAATAATAGCACTAGATTGTACTCCAACATTTCCTGCCATAGCGGCTATTAAAGGGGTGAAGAAAAACAGTTCTACGTACTTAGCAAGTGCTTCATCAAAACCTTTCATTACATATACGGCTCCTAAGCCTCCAAAAAGTCCTAAAACTAACCAAGGAAGTCTTGCTTTTGTTAATTCCCAAATACTATCATCTGCTTCAACATCTTGTGAGATACCTGCCGCCATCTGGTAATCTTTTTCGGCCTCTTCTTTAATGAAGTCTACGATGTCATCAATAGTGATTCTGCCTACTAAAACACCTTCTTCGTCCACAACAGGAATGGCCTCAAGGTCATATTTTTGCATAATTCTTGCAACTTCTTCATTTTCGGTATGTACTGTAACGTAATCTACTTTGGGGATAAAGACATCGCTAATGTGTGCCTTTTCACTTGCTGTAAGTAGATCTTTTAATGATAACCTTCCAGTTAATTTACCTTCTTTGTTAGTTACATAAATTGAGTGAACTCTAGTTACATTTTTTGCTTGCCGTCTCATTTCTCGAACACAACCAGCAACTGTCCAAGTTTCTTTTACGCGAACAAGCTCTTTTGCCATAAGGGCTCCTGCGGTATCCTCGTCATAGTTAAGGAGTTCTACAATGTCTGCTGCATGTTCCTCATCATCTATTTCTTCAATTACTTGTCCTTGAATTTCTTCATCGAGTTCTGCAATAACATCTACGGCATCATCTGTGTCCATTTCTTCAAGCTCTGCTGCAATTTCTTTAGGAGACAGACGCTCAAGTATTTTTTCTCGAACATCTTCGTCCACTTCCATTAAAGCTTCAGAAGTAATTTCGGTCTCTAAAAGCTTGATGAGGTATGTTGCTTCATCACTTGTTAGCTCTTCTAAAATATCTGCAATATCGGCGAAGTGTAATTCGTTTAATAACTCACGTAGGGCATTACCATCTTTAATGGCAATGAGTTGCTCTATTTGCTCTATAAATTCATTCGTGAGTTGAAACTGCATTGTCTGAAAGTTTTTGGGTGAGCTCAATAAATTGTGCTACCGAAAGTTGCTCTGGACGCAGTCCAAAGATAGTATCTTCTTTTAATTTAGGCGAGAGATTAAAGGTTTTTAAACTATTTCTTAGTGTTTTTCTTCGTTGCTGAAAAGCAGTTTTTACTACTTTAAAGAAAAATGCTTCATCGCATGGGAGCGAAAAATTTCTCTTTCTTTGAAGTCGTAACACGCCACTATCTACTTTAGGCGGTGGATTAAAAACACCAGGTTTTACTGTAAATAGGTAGGATGCTTCAAAAAAAGCTTGAGTTAAAACGGATAAAATTCCGTAGGTTTTATTTCCTTCTTTTGCGCAAATACGTTGTGCTACTTCTTTTTGAAACATTCCTGTAAACTCAGGAATTTGATGTCTATTTTCTATAGCTTTAAAAACTATTTGAGAGGATATATTGTAAGGAAAGTTGCCTGTAATTGCATAGGACTCTTCCCCAAAATAGTCTGTTAATTCTTCTTTTAAAAAATCGGCTTCAAAAATTTGTAGGTTTTTTTCTGGGTAGTGTTTTTCTAAGTATGCAATAGATTCGGCGTCTAGATCCATTGCAATAACATCTATGTCTTTTTGTATGAGATATTTAGTAAGTACTCCCATCCCTGGTCCAATTTCTAGTACCTTAGAGTAGCCTTGTAGTGTAAGCGTGTCAGCTATTTTTTGTGCAATGTTTTCATCTTTTAAAAAATGCTGTCCTAAATGCTTTTTGGCTCTAACGGAGTCTTTCATTTTTGTTCGTTTATTACAGCAAGCTCTGTCCTAAAAGCTACAAATTTTCCTTCAAAAGGTTTGCTTTGTGCGCGGAGTCTATCTGCATCTTCCAAGTAGTATTTTTCTAGCGTTTCTTTACTGTCTGTTGTGTATTGTACAGAGTAGGTGAGACCACCCATTTCTTCTTCAATTTTTACTTGAGTTAATAATGCTTTAGTAAACTTTCCGGTGGCCAACATCTCTGGAATATGCTCTTTTTGCATCCAAGAGAGCCATTGCTCTTTAATAGACTCTTCGATATTTATGGTTACGTTGTAAATGTACATGTTGGTGGTTTTTAGGCTAAACTTCAAGTTCTCGACTGCGCTCGAACAGACATAGATTTTATTTTTAAACTAACTACTCAATAGCATCTCCACGAAGTGACCTAAATCGCTTTCTAGCATCTACAAAATAGATGCTGTCTTTAAAAGTGAAGATAATTTGTTCGTAAAGTTCTTTTGCTTTTTGTGGGTTTTGCAATATCCCCTCGTATAATATTGCTAAACGATAATGAGCGTCATCTGCTAGAATATCGTCTTTATACAACTCTATAATTTTGTTATAATTAATTTCGGCTTGGGTAAATTGTTCTGTCTTTTCAAATAGTTTAGCTTGTTGTAAAAGAGCTTCATCTTCAATTTTTTCTCCTTTATGATTGGTCAAAATATCATCAAGAACTGCAATAGCCTCGGCATTCTTATTTTGTAGGGCAAGTAAATCTGCTTTTGCAAATTTTTTAAGAGCTGTTTGCGTAGAATCATCCAAGGTATTATCTCTAATCATTAAACTAAGTTGCATAGCATCGTTAGCAATAAGTTGGGAGGCTGATTTTTTAAGTACATCTAGTTGTACTTGTGCCCACTCAAAATCACCTTTGTAATAACTAGTTCGAGCTACTTTAAAGCGGGCTTCTTGCGCTAGTTTGTCGTTTTGTACTTTTTTTTGAATTTGAGAATAGTAAATTAATGCCTGATTAAACTTCTCATCAAATACCAATATATCTGACAATTCCATTTTTACACGTGCTTCTTGAAAAGCAGAGAGGTTTTCTTTACTTAATTTTTTGAGATTAGAAATAGCTTGGTCTTTCTTGCCTGCATTAAAGGCTAGAAAATGATTGTATTCAATCTGAAGCATGTAGGTTTCCTTGCCGTAACCAAATTCATCAAAAAGAGCTACAAATTTTTCTTCTATGCTTTTGTAATCTTTTGGAGTTGCTTTTGCGAGTAAAACCTCCATGAGGTATTGATTTCCTCTTATTTTTTCAGGAAGAGTCAAAGATTTTTCAATAATAAAAGTGAAAATTTCTTCTGCCACTTCATAGTTTTTTTCATCAATGGCTGCTCTTGCAACATCTGCAATGCCTCCTAAATCTTCCTCAAAGTCACGCTTGTAAATTGCTTTTTCTTGAATAAATGCTTTATTGAACTCCTTTTGCTGTACAAAAAGCCAACTCAACAATTCGTTGTATAAAATATCTGGATTCTCTTGAGACTTCTTCAACAACGTTTTTCGAAGTATTTTATTAGCTTCATTTTCTGAATCTTCTGTAACATACAAACTAAAATTACGTTGCGCTATATTTTTATACATAGGTCTATTTTGAATAATATCTATGTACTTTTCGAACATTAACTGTAACTTTCCTTGTTCTCCATAAATTGTTGCTAATTGTGGATTAAAGTCACGTTCTGGGTTAACAATCATTGCTTTTTCATAAGTCTGAGCTGCTCTATCTAACAAACTATATTTTGAAAAAGCTGCTCCAATGTTGTAGGCATAGTTTGCGTTTTGCTCTATGTAATCTATTGCTTGCTCATAATGTATATTGGCTATAGAGTCGTTATTTTGTAATGAAGCATTGTAACCAAGTTCTACTAAGAGTTGAGGAGATCCTCTACGATTATTAATGCGCTCTGTAAGCAGAGTTTCGGCTTTTTCAAACTCTTCTAGCTGTTGATGTGATTCCACCATACGCATTAAATAGTCTAAACGTCCTTTGTTTTGTTCATATAATTTTTTGTAAATACTTATTGCTTTCCCATATTCACCTTGCTCAAAATAGTTTTTTGCAAGAATGTCGCTTTGTGCTACTCCAGAGAAACAAAAAAGTAATAAGGATGCTAATATTATACTACGCATAGGATAAAGATAAGGATTACAGAAATTTTAGTTGACACCTTAGTAAATCATTTTTTAGGTATTTTAAAATTCTTTAGAATTGGGATATTAGATTGATAAAAGGTGATTGAGGTGGGAATATCCCTATTACTCTTGTCTCGCGGATGTTTGGTTTGAAAACGAGCTTTTGTGCCATTAAAGTTATAGATAAATTTTTCATTTATATCATTTTCTTTATCTGTATAAAAAGTAATAATCCCTTTAGTTTCCGCCCAACTGCCTTTACCATACCAATTTTCTTCTTCTGCCATCGCAGAAGGTTTCCTGAAGTTATGAAAGGTAAAGGTATTGTTAGAGTTGAGGACTAGTGTCCTAGTGTGAGCACCTCCACTTTTTAAATCATAATGCCATTGGTAGATTCCACCCAAATCTTGAGATTGTGCCGAAAAGGAAAATAGGAAAAGAAAAAGAATAATTGCTCTCATATACAATAGGTAGCAATTATTACGCCAGTTTTAATGGCTAAATATTAAACTTGTTAGTACAAAGTTTAGTCAATCATTTCAAATCCACAATAAGGAACTAATACCTCAGGTATTTTAATTCCATTAGGGGTTTGATAATTTTCTATAATGCCAGCTAAAACTCTTGGCAATGCTAATGCACTTCCATTAAGTGTATGTGCTAATTTATTTTTGCCAACTTCATCTTTAAATCGAAGTTTTAATCTATTAGCTTGAAAGGTCTCAAAATTAGATACAGATGATATTTCCAACCACCTGTCTTGTGCTGTAGAGAATACTTCAAAATCGTACGTTAATGCTGCAGTAAATCCTAAATCTCCTCCACAAAGTCTTAAAATTCTATACGGCAATTGTAACTCTCTTAAAATCTCTTTTACGTGTGTTACCATACCATCAAGAGCAGCATAGCTGTTATCTGGGTGTTCGATCCTAACAATTTCTACTTTATCAAATTGGTGCAACCTGTTAAGTCCTCTTACATGTGCTCCGTAACTTCCAGCTTCTCTTCTAAAACAAGGCGTATAACCCGTACAAGCAATAGGGAGTTGAGTATGAGGCATTAAATCTCCACGGAACATATTTGTTACAGGAACTTCTGCAGTTGGGATTAGGTACAAATCATCTCCTGTTACATGGTACATTTGTCCTTCTTTGTCTGGTAATTGCCCAGTACCATAACCTGAAGCTTCATTTACTAAAAGAGGGACTTGATATTCTGTATAACCAGCTGCAGTATTTTTATCTAAAAAATAACTTATTAATGCACGTTGCAATTTTGCCCCTTTCCCTTTATAGACTGGAAATCCAGCTCCAGTTATTTTTACACCTAATTCAAAATCTATTAAATCATATTTCTTAGCTAACTCCCAATGAGGTAATGCATCTTCTGATAGTGTTGGAATTTCACCTTCACTAAATACTTCTTCATTATCATTTTCATCTGTTCCAGATGGGACAGAAGCGTGTGGTATATTAGGAACTGTATATAATAATTCTTGAAGCTGAGCTGCAGCATCATTAAGTTGTTCTTGCAACTGTTTTGAAGTTTCCTTTAGTTCACTTGTTTTTGCCTTTAACTCATTTGCTTTTTCAACTTCTCCATTTTTAAACAAGTTTCCAATCTCTTTAGAAAACGAATTAGACTGCGAAAGCACTTCGTCAAGCTTTGCTTGCGAACTTCTTCTGTTTTCGTCTGCAGTTAAAATTTCTTCTAAAACTGTTGCTGCATCTAGTCCTCTCTTGGTAAGAGCTGTTATGTATTGCTCTTTGTTTTCACGAATTTCGTTTACTTGTAACATGGGTATTATATTAAGAAGGCAAAGTTAGGAAAACGAAAGTTTTATCCCTTGCTTTTTTGAGTGAATTAGACATGATTTTAGAACTGCAAAAATTATTTTAATATTTCATAAAGCTTGTCAATTAATTTTTCGCAAGTTCTTCCATATCCTGTTAGATTATAATTAATGTCAAAGCCCTTATTAATGTATATATCTTTAATTAACTCATCTAATTCAAGAGCTTTTTCAAGTTTATCAAAAATTACAATATGCTTTTTATTATTAAGCTGTTCGAGAGTAAATAAGTTAGTTTCTAAGTCAGTAACCTCTTTAATTATATCAAGTTCAACTTTGTTTACTTTTATATAATTATCGATGTTTTTCATAAAGTTGTTTGTTTTTATTTATGATGATAGTCATCTGGAGGCGGAAGTATCCAATCGTGATGTTTAAAGTGGTGCCAATCTTCATTAGCTAGATCTACACTTTCGTCAATAAGTGGAAAGTGTTTACTCCCATTTATACTCACTCGTGAATTAATATAAACTGCCACATCGTTACCCTTTTTGGCTTCTGCTTGTTTAATTCTTTGTGCCAATTGCCATAACATATCGGGTTTTGATCGTACAGATCGTTGCTGCTTTTTGGATAGTAATTTTCTGTAGTCGTATCTTTGTTTTTTTCCAGTTGCTTTGTCTTTAATGGTTACACTTACTAAACCAGATTTTGATCGTAACATCATTCTCCAAGAAAGTCTATGTCCTTCTTCATTCCACAATACATCATCTTTAAAAGCCCAATGACGTAAGGGAAGAAAAATTTGAAATATAAAGTAAACCGAAAATACACCAATTAATAATTTCTTGTATGCTGGTGCTTTTACTACTGTTTCAGTAACTAATGGTTTTTTTGGTAAAAACCGTTTATTAAGTGTTTCTGAAGAAAAGAAAAAGAGTGCAAAAGCAATAGACATATATGGAAAAATCCCAATCTGAAACACAACACTATTAAATAAGTGAAAGAAGATTGAGATAATAAAACCAAGTAGTCTTGTACGTTTCCATAGTAGTAGAGGTACAATTAGTAAATCGAATAAAATGCCAACGTAGGCAATACACCAATGCACCCAGTCTAATTGTAAAAACTCCCCAATTAACCAGTAATCTGCCTTGCCAGACATAAACTTTGATGCCACTGTAGTGTCTAACCAATCTGGATACCACTTTGCGACAGACGCATAAGTATATACAATCCAAACTTGTAAAATTAAGATGAGTAATACCCATCTTGGCATTGCATTGGTTTTTATGTTAGGATTTAGCTTTGCATCTATGGACAGCCATCTATTAGCAGGAAGAAATACCATTATCCAGCAAAGTAGCATCATTAAGTAATAATGGTTATTATACGATGATTTTTGCATTAAATAGACACAACTCCACATGAGGGCATAGCAAAACATGCTAAAGCGATATTTATATCCTAGCATTACGAGTACGCCAAAAACACCCATTAGAGCAAAATAAAAATACATTCCATTGCCGGGGAGTGGTTGTAAAAATTCAAAGCCTATAAAATTGAAAGTAAATTCGGGTTCTATTAAAGTGCGCTTTACCCAGCCTGTTGCGATAGCTCCAAAACCCTCTATGGCAATTAAAAGCCCAAAAATTACTCTAAAAAGTACAAGCCCTGTATTATCAATGTATCTAAATAGAAACTTATCCATTGGTTTTTATGTATGCTCTTGCAAATTGCTCATCTCCTTTAATTGCTTCAATAAGTTGGTTTTCGGCATTTACACCTTCAAACTTTATCTCATCTCTAATGTAAGCTAAAAATTTAATTTCTAGATGGCTGTTATATAGGTCATGATTAAAATCTAGAAAAAAGGTTTCTATAGTTTTTTTGGTTCCCCCAACAGTTGGATTAGTTCCAATACTTGTAATTCCATATACCTTTTTTTCTTCTATCACAGCATAAACAACATACACTCCTTTTTTTGGAATGAGTTTATAGTTTTCTTCTATTGCTAGGTTTGCTGTGGGAAATCCCCAAGTTCTTCCTTTTGCTTTACCAGAAACTACTTTTCCTGTAAGCATAAAAGAGTAACCTAGATAGTTGTTGGCTTTTGCAATGTTGCCTTCTGCAAGGGCTTTTCTAATTTTTGTAGAACTTATTGTTACTTCATCAAGCTCTTGCGCAGTAATTTCTTCGACAGTAAAGCCATAGGTTTCACCAAACTCCTTTAAGTGAGAAATAGTTGCTGTACGATTTCTACCAAAACGATGATCGTACCCAATGATAATTTTTTTTGCTTTTAGTTTATTTACCAAAATATCTCTTACATACTCTAGTGCTGTAAGTCTGGAAAATTCCTTTGTAAATGGATGTACAACTAGATGATCCAAACCAAAGTTTTCTAGTAGCTGTTTTTTTTCTGA
>CAYGMB010000024.1:13908-14203 GCA_964350765.1 uncultured Flavobacteriaceae bacterium | reverse complement strand
AAACCTTAACTTGGGTCATGATTTATCAGAAAAAGCAGCAAGAGAATGGGGTTTGTACTTGAGTGCAGGTGTAAAAGATGGTGAACCCAATGTATTTAGTGAGCCTGGACTTTTTTTAATTGACAACAATAACAAAGTTTATTATTCTGCAACCAATAGTAACCCTTGGGGAAGACCATATTTAGCCTCATTTGTAAAAGCTGTAGATTATATAGTTCAGTCGGGTTATCCTGCAAGAGGTGAAATGTTATAAATCAAATATTTTTGGATGCTAAGACAAAAGAAAGACTGATAA
>CAYGMB010000024.1:0-13898 GCA_964350765.1 uncultured Flavobacteriaceae bacterium | reverse complement strand
AGAGCAAGAAATTCCAATACATAAATATTTTGGTTTAAAAGTTGAAGTGATTAAAAAGGAATTTATAAAAGTAAGAGTTCCTTTTAGAAAAGATTTGGTTGGTGATATTCGCACTAATTATTGGCACGGTGGAATTATTGCAACAATTTTAGATTCTGTTGGTGGTGCTATTGGTATAGCCAATTTTAATTCGCCAGAAGATAAATTATCCACAATAGACTTGCGAGTAGATTATTTAAGATTTGCAGATGGAAAAGATTTGATTTTTGAAGGAAAGCTAGTCAGATTGGGAAACCGAATTATGGTAACTAAAATGAAAGCTTTTCAGGACAATATATTAATAGCAGAAGGTAAAGGAGTGTATAATTTTATTCGTGCGTGATTTTCAGTTTGCATACATCATTTGTAAAAGCTCACTCAGATTCCAATAACCACTTTACAAAGAGAAATAGAAGCAACATTAAAAAATAAATAAAAAGTAATTTTTCTTTTAAAACAATTAATTATATTTGCCGTCCCTTTGCGGGCGTGATGGAATTGGTAGACATGCTAGACTTAGGATCTAGTGCTTCACGGCGTGGGAGTTCGAGTCTCCCCGCCCGCACAAACAAAAAAGCTAACTTTAACGAGTTAGCTTTTTTGTTTTATAGTTTCACCTTAAGGTTGTAAAACGCTAATCTTCCAAGTATCTTTCACCTTGCTGTAAAGTTTGCGTTCGTGAAGTCTATCTTCCTTAAATCTCATAAACTCTATACGTAAAGGTTTAATGATAATACCACTCCAGTTTTTTGGGCAGTCTATTTCTTTTCCCTCAAACTCCTTAATTTTTTGATCGAATTGATTTTGTAAATACGCAATACTGTTAATTTTTTTTCCTTGTTGAAATCCAACAGATACTATTTGAGCAGCTCTACTTCTTTCTTTAAAATAATTATTTGCTTCCCGCGGTGTAATCTTTACTACATCTCCTTGTATACGAACCTGAGATTGAGTTTCAGTCCACCAAAATGTTAAAGATGCCTTAGGAGTTTTTTCAATTTCTTTTCCTTTTCTTGAATCGAAACTGCCGGTTATTATAAATCCTTTTTCTGAAACTTCTTTTAATGACACAAACCTCGAATTTGGATAGCCATCTAACCCTATGGTAGATAGACAGCAGGCAGCAGGTAATTTTAGTGTACTAGCTTGCTTTTCATTATCATACCACTCTTCAAAAAGTTCTAAAGGGTTCATGTGTAATTTTTTATTTAGTCTCGTCAATAATCTCTTCAATAGTGGTTTTTTCTTCTTTGTCTAATGTAGGATTAGAGACTTTTTTTGCTTTTTTTTTAAGATGTATCTCGTAATACATCCCAAAATGATCACTTCCAAAATATCTAGATCTAACCATTTTTTTTACAAAAAGATCTTTTGTATGAAATAAATGATCTAAAGGAAAACGCATAAACCAATATCCTGCATGATACGTAGGGAAAAATCCCCTGCCTATTCTAGGGTCTATCATGCCTGTCATCTTTTTAAAAAGCCTAGTAGTTCGACTCCAAACAACATCGTTCATGTCCCCACAAACAATAGTTGGTTTGTCTTGACTTCTAATTTTTTTTCCTGTTATCATTAACTCTGCATCTCGCTCTTTACTTGTTTCGTTTTCTGTCGGGCTTGGAGGTGCAGGATGAAGACACGTAAAAAAAATGGTTTTATTGGTATCGATTGAAAATTCAAAAAAGATAGAAGGGACATCGTCTTCTACTTGAAATTGTGAGGAAACATTTAGTAACTTCTTTTTTGAATATAAATGCATACCGTAGTAGTTTTCTAGTGGAATTTTTACAGTATGTGGATACTCTTTTTCTAGTGGTTCAAGTTTGCTTTCCCACTCTTTGTTAGACTCCATGGTTAATACCAAATCTGCATTAAATTTATTTACCTCTTTTAGGAAAGCATCAAAATCTTTATTGTCTTGTAATATATTGGCAGCGAATATTGATACTTTTCCACTGCTCGGGAAAGAAGGTTTTTTTCTAGGATATAGTGAGCTGTACTTAAACACTTTATGTAATTGATAACCAATGCTTATTAACAGAATAATGGCAACTATAATTTCAAAAACTGATAGTTTCCAACCTAAGATAAGTAGTAACCCTAGTAAAATTATTTCTAATACTATGGACTGCAGTCTTACAAAATCTGCAGTTCTAAAAAACCAATGAGGATTTTCTACTGCTGGAAAAAATGCAGAAATAGAAAAAAATAAACAAGCTATGTATAGTACAATCACACTTTAAAATTACGAGTTTTACTTTTAATAATGTCTATTTTTGGTTTATGAATATTGAGTACGATATATTAATACTGGGTGGAGGAGCAGCAGGGTTTTTTACTGCAATAAATACAGCAGAACAAAATCCAAATTGTAAAATAGCCATTTTAGAAAGAGGAAAAGAAGTACTCACTAAGGTGAAAATTTCAGGAGGAGGTAGATGTAATGTCACACATGCTGAATTTATTCCTAAAGATTTATCCAAAAATTACCCAAGAGGAGAAAAAGAACTCCTAGGTCCTTTTCATAGTTTTATGACTGGAGATACCATGGCATGGTTTCAAGAAAGAGGTGTAGAGTTAAAGATTGAAGAAGATGGAAGAATATTTCCGGCCAGTAATAGTTCTCAGACAATTATAGATTGCTTTATTAAAGAAGCTAAACGGCTTGGTATTGATGTACTAAAAAATACTTCAGTAAAAAATATAGCTACTACTAATAAAGGGTATTTAATTTCAACAACTACTGAAATTTTTTGTGCTAAAAGAGTTGTAGTTACTACAGGAAGCAATCCTAAAATTTGGAAGCTTTTAGAAAATCTAGGACACAGCATTATTCCACCTGTACCTTCACTTTTTACATTTAATATTAAAGATAATAGTATTAAAAGTCTGCCAGGTATTACTGCAGAGGTTACAGTAGAGGTTCTTTCAGATAAAAATAAAGTGTTATTAACTAGTGAAGGCCCTTTACTTATTACTCATTGGGGTATGAGTGGTCCAGCTATTTTAAAACTATCTGCATGGGGAGCAAGAATTTTAGAGCCCACCAATTATATATTTAAAATTCGAATTAACTGGTTACATCATTTCACACTAGAAGATGCATTGGAAAAATTAGTAGAATTAAAAAACTTAAACCCAAAGCAAACTTTACAAAAATATGCTCAATTTAATTTACCAAAGAGATTATGGCAAAACTTGTTACTAGCTGCATCTATTCCGGAAAATCAAATTTGGGCAGATGTTACAAAAAAGCAATTAGTAACTATTTCAGAAATTTTAACCCAAAACATATTTAGTGTAACTGGCAAAAGCACCTTTAAAGAAGAATTTGTAACTGCGGGAGGTGTTAATTTAAAAGAAGTTAATTTTAAAACTTTTGAGAGCAAAATTCACTCTAACCTTTATTTTGCTGGTGAAGTTTTAAATATAGATGCCATTACAGGGGGATTTAATTTTCAAAATGCTTGGACTGGAGGTTATATAGTAGCTAAAGCAATTTCAGAAAATAATTAGCATGACAAAGTACATAGCATTATTAAGAGGAATTAATGTTGGAGGGCATAAAAAATTTTTAAAAGTAGATCAACTCAATGTTCTTACTAGTTTAAATTTTAAAAACCCAAGTGTGTATTTACATACAGGAAATTGGTTGTTTGAGTCTAAAGAATCTAAGAACTCACTAACCCAAAAAATATCGAAGGCAATTGCAATAAATTGTGACTGGGAAGTACCCGTTTTGGTAGTATCTCTTTCAGAAATAAAAACTATTTTGAAGAATTGTCCCTTTACTGAAGAAAAGATGAGACAAAGTTATTTTATTATGCTTTCAAAAAAACCAATTAAAGAACTAGTAATAAAGGCTAATAAAATAGCTTACTCCAATGAAGAAATAGTCATAAGGGATAAATGCCTGTATTATTTTAGTTCACACGGGTATGGCAATACAAAATTTAGTATGAATACTTTTAAAAAAATATTGCAGGTAAATGCAACCTCCAGAAACTACAAAACAATGCAAAAATTAGTAGATTTATCTTCTTAAACAGTTTTAAGCCAAAGCTATTCCTAGCGTTTATTTATTACTGATGTATGTATAGTTGGCTAGAAATATATCCCTTTCCCCAGTTATAATTATTACCAGAGTTTGACCACATATTAAATCTGTATTCCACGGTGGAACTAGAAGCATGTCCCTGCTCTATATAACCATTTAAGCTAAACGTTACGCTTTGCGAATTAGGGTTTGCAGAGTTGTCTATAACTTCTATATAAGTTGTGCCAGCAGAAACCATGCTGAATGTATCTGTGCTATAATAATAACGTTTATACCTATCTGGAATAGAATATTTTCTGCTCCCAGACTGTTGCTCAACACCATTTTTTAAGAAACGAATTCCGTAATAACCATTTACTACGTCATCTGCACCAGAAAGCCCAACAGGTACAGAATAGCTTACTATAATAGTAGCTTTTACATATGCAGGGATGACAACGGTGTTGGATAACCCTAAGTTTACATTGTTTACAGTTGATTGTCCATCTGTGTAAATAGTACGATCAATATTAGAAGTTGCTTCGTCAAAGTAAACTTCCTTTAAAAATTTTAGATTTGAAATTTTTCCAGTATTTCCATTTACATCTGCAGTTAGAACATCAAGAGAATTATTCATGCTAGGAAGATTTCTTATTCTTAGCTCTCCATTAATATCAAGGTCTTTAGTGGGATTTGTTGTGTTAATACCTACTTGAGCAAAAGCACATTGGGTAGTTATTACAAGGATGAAGATTACTTTTTTCATTTTTTAAAATTTAAAAAGAACGAGTAGGTCGAGTTTTGGGCTCTGGATAAAAAAGGAAGTGGTTTTGGGGTCACTTTAATAGTACATCGAATAGGTCCTAAAATGTCATCAAGATTTCAAAAGAATTTCTTTAAGTTTTAGAAGTCTTTTTTATTTGGAAACATTTTATAAGCCTATAGAAAGATGACATATGTAGTTTTCATCAATTATATATACCGCACCAGAGAGTGCGGCTGAATTATCAGCTTGATCGCCATTGATACCTGTACTTGATGAGCTTTCCGCTACGGCTGCTATTGCAATACGAGTTCCATCACTACTTACTTGTAAAAAAGAACCGAAACCATCATTTGTTCCAGTATTAGATGCCTTAACATAAGCTTCTTGTGTCCAGCTAGTGTTTTCCCTCCTAAATATATAGACGGCTCCAGATTCTGTTAGGCTGTTATTGGTTTCATCACCTCCTATTTCTATTGCATTACTATCTTCACTTGTTGCGCTCACAGCTAATAAATCACCACTTGCAGATAAATGCAGTCCTGCTCCAAACCGATCGTTTGTAGATGAGTTAGATGCTTTTAAATAAGCTTCTTGAACCCAATTTCCAGCTGTAAATCTAAAAACATAAACGGCACCAGCATTTGAGAAACTGTTATTTGATTGGTCTCCATTGATTCCTGAACTTGATGAATCTTCCCCTGTTGCTCCAACAGCTAATGTGTTGCCATCATCACTTAAAGCAGAATTAACAATAAAATCTCCTAAATCTGTATTTGAAGCTTTTATATAGGCTTCTTGGGTCCAAGTAGATGAGCTGTATCTGAACAAATAAACTGCACCACTACTAGTTGCTGAGTTATCTGCTTGATTACCATTTATTCCAGTTGCAGAACTATCCTCGCCATGCGCCACAACAGCTAGGGTATTACCATCTCCTGAAATTGTTATGTGGCTGCCAAAGAAATCATCTACACCTGGATTTGACGCCTTGAAGTAGGTGTCAAAAGTCCAAATAGTACCCGAACGAACATACAGAAAAACGGCACCAGAGTCTAGATTACCTGACGCAGTAAAATCTCCATTAACACCAGTAGCGTTACTTCTATCCAATGACATTCCTATTGCTAATCTATTACCATCGTTAGAAATATCAATGGAAGACCCAAACTTTCTGTCTTGAGAACCTGCTGGGGCTTTAATATATGCTTGTTGAGACCAATTAGCTCCAGAACGTTCGTAAACGTAAACTGCACCACTAGTAGGCTGGTTATCAGTTTGAACATCATTAACTCCAACCCCGTCGCCATCCTCATTGAATGAACTAACAGCAAGAGTATTACCGTTAAATGACAACTTTACAGACCATCCAAATGTATCATTACTAGTTGGATTAGAGGGTTTTATATATGCTTCAGGTGCCCAAACCATTCCATCATATCTATATACATAAACTGCACCTACTGCATTGCCAGAATTGTCAGACTGATTTCCATTTATTCCTGAGGCCAAAGATGCTTCAGCTATTGCTCCAACAGCTATTGTATTACCGTCTCCAGATAGCGCTGTAAATCCAAATTGATCTCCAAACTCTGTATTAGTCGCTTTAACATAAGTATAGGAACTATTACTTGAAAAACCACTTGAAGTTAAGGGGTCGGTTAAGACAGGTACTCCGTTTACATCTCTTTCTATACAGGTCCAGACGTTATTTTGATAAAAACAGGTTGCCATACGGCTTGTGTCAAAAACAACAGTTCCATTAACAGGGGGGTTACCATCTCCATCTGTAACGTTTTCAACCATACTAACCCTAGGCAGTACTAGGCCAGTATCGTTTGTTGTTGTGACATCTAATACCCCTCTCGGGTTAGTTGTGTTTATACCTACTTGGGAAAAAGCACATTGGTTAATTAGAATGAGGATAATGATTACTTTTTTCATTTTTTTAAAATTTAAAAAGCATGAGTAGGTAAAGTTTTTGGTTTTTGGGCAAAAAAGGGAAGTGGTTTTGGGTCACTTCAATAGGACATCGAAACAGTTTTAAAATGTCATCAGTACTATTAATTTATCTTCTCAATTTTCACGTAACAATTATTGGGTATTACACTTGGACTAACAGATGGGCTTGCTTGTTCATAAGAAGTAACTTAAAAAGTTAAATCTCCAGTAGCTGTTGTAATTTCAAAAACGCTAACTAAAGGCGAATAGCTAAAATTTGGGCTGTAATTAAAATTGCTAGTTCTTCCACCTACACCATCGATGACAACACCATCCAATCTTACATCCCAAAAAATAAGAAATTGGTTAGAAGTCATAATATTGGACTCAATACTATAAATACCCTTTGGGAGAGTGATAGTATTACTAGCAAATGAGGCTCCATTTATATTATTGAATATTTCTTGAGGAAAATTAAAATTGCCTGAAGTAACAATACTAGATGAAGTAAACCTTCGAAACATAATCTGTACCCTATCTTTACCTCCATTCACAGATTCCCACTTGGTACCATCCCAGTATAGAAATCCTGGAGATATATTATTGGTGCCAATCACAGTTGCTGTATTGTAAATTAAAGTTCCTTCTACAAGATTACTTCCTTGAGGATTTACAACTGTAGAAATGTCATTAGAACCAGTTAGAGCGAATTGTGGAACCAAGACACCACCATTAGAATTTGATGCAATTTCCAATGCACCTCTGGGAGTTAAAGTGTTTATTCCAACCTGAGCTACAGCTATTAGGGAAAGTAATACGAGTGATGATAGTGCTCTTTTCATTTCATGAATTTTAAAAGCACAAGTAGGTACATTTATGGTTTGTTTTTGGGCAAAAAAGGGAAGTGGTTTTGGGGTCACTTCAATGATACATCGAAGTGATATAAAAACGTCATCATAAAAAATTAGAAATGAGATTATTTGTTTCTTCTTAAAAGAAGAATTAGAATAATAAGAAAGACAAAACCTATAAAGGCATACAACCAAAAGGGAAATTTAGTTTTAACATTTAAATCGATTGGAGTAGTATCGCCAATAAGTACTAGCCCTGCCCAATATTGAGGAGCTAGAACTCTTCCGTTTGCTTCATCTAAATATTCTAATTTGGCCTGTCTAAGGGCTTGGTCTTTTGACAAACCACTTGATAATTTATCTAAAAAAGTGGCTACTATTTCGGCACTAGATTTTTCATCTACTTTCCAAAGACTAGTTAAAATGCTATTGCTACCTGCATATGTAAAGGCGTGAGTTAAAGAAATCATCCCTTCTCCGGGTTGGTAGCTTGTTTTTCCAGTCTCACATGCAGTTAAAATAGCAAGCTCTGATGCTAAACTACTATTGTAAATTTCATATGCATAAAGCGAATTTCCTGAAACAGAATCGTTGGCTATTGTTTTTGCAAAAATTAATCTAGATAATTCTGGACTTAGATTGTTACTCTCTGCGTGTGTTCCAATATGTATTATTTTATGCTCACCTGCTTTTTGTAAAAACAGTGCTTTTGAAGCATTTTCATTAAGATAGACCTTACCCTTAAAAATTCGTCCATATTTTTGAGCTACATCTTTAATAAATGGTTGTGGTAAGAGGGTTAAATAGGATTTATCTATAGCTGTTGAATCGCTTACAGCCGCCAAATACGTATCTTTCATTTTTTGCTCAAAAGAAGGGGCAAAAGCTATAAACTCTTCTTTAGTATTAAACGTTTGTGTATTGCCTAAAAGGTATAAACTAAAGTGATATGATATACTATGCTTAGCAAGTAAGCTTTCATTTTTCAACTCCTTAAAAGTTTTAATTGCATTTTTTGTGAGAGTTTCAAAACTTAGATTAAATAGTATTCCGTCAGGCAGGATTATCACTTTCTCTGTTGTAATATTTTTTTCCAGAGGTTGCCAGAGCAAATCATAAAGCTCTTTTAGGTTGGATGTATTAGTTTTTTCTTCAAGAAAACTTTTTTGTTGTACTTGAATAAGTTGTTCTAAATCTTTTTGATTTTCGTGTCTATTTAGGGTTATACTGTTGTTGTTAATTGTTAGTGAATACAAAGTGTCTTCCACAAAGATGTATCTAACAATTGTAGCATTTTTAGGTATATTATTTCTCCAGCTATTACTTTGTTGAAGAATTGAACCATATTTCAAGTTGAAATAATTTGGATAGTCTGTCTTTAATTTTTCTCTATATATTTCCCATTTCTTAGACGCATCAACAAAATTTGTTATACTATTACCCGAATTATTTTCGAGTGATTTTAAGATGTCCTTTTTAAGTTTATTTTCTTTTTCAATAACACTATTAGGGACATTTGCAAATTGCTTTATATCTCTAAGATTAAGTCTTGCTCTTATTTTATTATAAATACTAGATTCGTGATAAGAAATAAGTTTTTCTAGATGTCCTTCATCACCAGTAAGGTCGTATAATTCTATTTGAAGTTGCTTAGCAAAATCTATCAATTCTTTATTTTGGGAGACTAGAATTTGTAGGTCGTCATAATTTTGAAGTATTGTTTGCCTTACTTGGAGTGTCTGTAGCGCTTTTTCTACATCTGCTAACAAATTATTTAAAAAGGCTACATCATTGTTTTTTTTGAGGTTGTATTTAGACTTAGCATTGAGTAATAATGCTCGAGGTAATTGAAAACTTTTTAGTACTGCATCTTTTGTTTGATTGGATGTTAAATTATCATCCTTAACTATAGAAATAACTTCTTGGCTATACTTTTGGGATGCTTCAAAGTCTTCTAATTGAAAATGAGTTTCGGCAACTGCTAATAAAAATAAAAGCCCTTGTGCTGTATTTTTAAATTGTCCTTTTGTTGCTTGCGTGTATAATTCTTTAGAGCGTTCTAATGCCTTTTCTTTTTGTCCTGTTTTTGCATAGAAAACACAAATTTCGCTAAGTCCGTCTAGTACTTCTAAATTGTAATTATTATTCGAAGCCTTAAATAGGTTTTTAATTCCTTCTTCAAGATAGAACCCTGCATCTGTATTTTCGTTAAGTGCAATTAAAACTTTTCCGTTAGTACTAAAAGCAGAAGCTTTCCAAAAATCTTGAACCCCGGGATTTTTTTCAATTTTTTTAAGGGTATTGTTCAATATGTTTTTTGCCCCAGTAAGGTCTCTTGTATTCAATTTTGCTTGAGCTAAAATTATTTCTGAAATAATAACATCTGGATCTAGGCTGTCTTTCACCTTCTTTTTTTGATTATACGAATAGGTGATAAGCTGTTCTGCTTTATTAAATTCCCCAATGGCATTGTAAAAAACACCTAAATTGTCTGTTGCGATAAATAAATTTCCTCTAGCAGCATTTATTTGTTGTTCATCCTCTTCTAGTTGTATGTATTTTTGAAAATGAGTAACAGCACGTTCTGAAAATAAAATTGCTTCACTACTTTTACCAATAGCGTTAGATACCACAGCCATATTCATTAACACTAATCCTGGGCGAAAATGTTTATTTTTTATTGTGGGTTCTGTTTTTTTTAAAGCATCTAAAGATTGAGCAAAATAATAGTTGCAACTATCCATTTTTGCTTCTCTCCACATGATACCTCCTAATGCATTGTTTACTTGTTGTAGCGAAACATAGTCTTTTTCTTCATCATTCTTTTCATAACTTTCTTTGCTTTTTAAATAGTTTTTCTTGGCTAATGTATAATCTCCTTTTTCTGCAGCATAGTACCCCAAATTGTAATACATATCTTCAACATTAGGTGGAGCTCCAGAAGTATCTTTTTTTGCAAATACTGTTGCTTTTTCTATACTTTGATAGGCAAGGTCTGGTCTTCCTGCATCAGACTGTACCCAAGCTAGTTCTCGATAAGCTTTTTTTGAAATCTTTGGGATATTGTATTCTAGCAGTTCTTCTACAAAAACATTCGTGTTTTTGAGAGCAGTAGCCCAGTTTTTATTATTTAAAGAAAAACTACCTACATACTCTGTATAACTAACTAAGCTATCTGGATTTTTTTGGTTTCTGAAAGTAGCAAGCTTTTTTTCTAAATAGGATTTTGCCTCATTAATCTTACCTTCATTAATTAGAGTTCTAAGTTTGCTAACCCCAGTTATAGAATTCTCTTGAGCAATGCTTAAAGTTGACCAAAATAGTGCAAGTATGAATGCATATTTTTGCATAGCTATTTATTTATTTTTCAAAACAAGTAAGAGTTCTTTTGCTTTTGGGGTATTAACTTCTTGAAGAATAGCTATAGCACCTTCTGTATCATCAACTTTAAGTAGTGCGAGGGCTTTATAAGTTTTTGCATCAGTACTAAAAACAGATTTACCATTTGCAATTGCTATATTTAAGTAGTCTATTGCTATTTCACCATTACCATTAGCAAGATTAGCAACACCAAGAAAGTAGTTAAGGGTATCATTAACAGGTTTTTTAGTTTTAATGAGTTCCCATTTTTTAATAGCGGTATTGTAGTCTTGAGCTTTATAAAAAACCATGGCTTCATAAAATGCATAATTGTCTGAAGTACTCATGGTAGTTGGTAAGCCCGGGTCTGGTGTGAAGTGTTTTGCAAATAATTTTTCGTTAGTGCTTTGTTGATTAAAGAAGAAAAACAAACCAATAGCTCCAATAAAAACTGCTGCAATTGCATATCTATAAAAAGAAGAAGTTTTTTTATTAATAAGTGTGTTTGTTTCTATTTCTGAATGAAATTCTTCCATTTTTTCTTCTAAAGAAACTTTTTCGATTCCACGAATTAAGTTTTTTACTTCATTCACTTGTTGCTGTAAGGTAGTGTCTGTCTCTAGAGATGCTTCAAAATTTTCAGATTCTTCAGTAGTCATCTGCTTTGATAGATACCGCTCTATAGTCTCAAATGTTTGTTCTGGTATGTTGTTTTTAATACTCATTACTTTGGGGTCATTGTCAATTCCTTTAGTTTTTGGATGCAACGATATTTTTTATTTCTAACAGAGTTTTCTCCTATATTAAATTGTGAGGCAATATTTTTTAATGATTTTTTTTCAAAATAAAATTGTTGCAATACTCTCTTACATTCCTCTCCAAGATTTTTAAAAGCTACAGAAATTAAGTGCTGCTTTTTTTCGTTTTCATTTTCAAAATAGTTGCTATCCAATTCTTCTTCACTTGCTTGAAAATTATCAGGTATACTAGTTGTTTTTTTAAATCTAGCTGAACGTAAATAATCTGTCCATTTATTTTTTGCTATTGTATACAAATATCCTTGCAGCGCTGTTTCATTTTGTGGCACAAACTTGTCGTCTTTTACGTTTTTCCACATACTCATAAATGCATCTTGATAGAGATCTTTTGCTTGGTCTATGGAACCACTATTTTGTAAAACGTAATACTCTACTTTTTTGTAATTAGCTTGATACAATTGTTTGAGTAATTGCTCATTGTTATTTTGTATAGCAATAACAATATCATTTTGTGATTTTATTTTTAGGACTTTCCCCATACTGAGTAGTATAGGGGAAGATACTAATTATTTTTAATTAATTATCAATCTCATAACGAGTCCAATCTTGATTATTTACATTGGGGTCTAGATTTGGGTTGTACAGGCTATTATCTGTAGATATTATTTCTCCTTGACCGTTCCCATAGTAGTAATTATTATAACTATCTACCTTATAGGTTTGTCCTGATGCATTAGGGTTAAATACGGTTGTGTTACCGTAAATGCCATCTACACTTTTTAGGTGACCTGCGTTCTTCATTTTCTCTCTGTTCATATACCCATTATGGTTTATATCGGAAATTTCGCTGTAAATATTTCCTGTGTTTGCAATGGCATTTCCTTGATTTCTTAAAACAGCCATTTTACTTTGGTGAGATGCATTGCTTGCATTTGCTCGCTGTATTTCACGTTGGTTATGGGCAGCAATATATTGAGGATTGTATCTTGTATTTTCTAACCCGTAGATATAGGCTTTTTTAGCGTATTCAAAATCTTGAGCTTGTGCTTGAAGATATTGTCCCATAAAACCCCAATAGCTTCCTATTTGCGATTGGCTGTTAGTTACGTAAACAATGGTTATGTATTTCATATTGCTATTGTCTTCCCACTCGACACCATATGCTTTTGTAATATCTTGGGATGGTGCATATTTCCATAATTGACTTGTGTAGTTATGCATGCCTTGAGCTAATTTTGGAAGTTCATAGGTTTTAATTAATTTTCTATTTGTTTTTCTAGCAGTAGGCATAAAAAATTGATCAATAATTTGCTTTATGCTCATTGGTGGTACGTTTTGCCCTCCATATTGGTTACCATAGGGAAAGTTTTTGCCAAAAGTGCCACTTACTTTTAAGTTATTAGGGCCTTCAAATGTGTATTCTCTATTATTCTCAAGTCGTTTCCAAGATGCAGGAAAAGGAATTGTGCTAGATATTAGTCCTGTTTTAAAATCACGAATTTGAAAAGTTTTAATTTTGTTTTCAGCAATTTTTCTGTCTTGCTGCATATTGTTTTTATTGTAATTAAAACTATTAGCTTCTTCATTTACATTACTATCTTGATATTCTTCTTCAAAGCTGTAGTCTTCAAAATCTTCGTTAAACTTAGACCCACCAGAAAAACATGAGCTCATTAATGTAGAAATTATCACAACTACTAAAAGGTTATTAATTGTCTTCATAGTATAAATTTTATTGTTTACGTTAATACATCGAAGTATTTTTAAAACGTCATCAATAAATTGAGATCAATTTTTCAAAGCTATAGTATTGCGTATATTTGTTACACTTAAAATACGGCTATGACAAACCAAGATTTTATTTTAAAATCTTATTCTAATAATCTAGAAAAAGGAAGTATTTCGGTTCAATCCCCAAGTAATATAGCACTTGTAAAATATTGGGGAAAGTATGGAGAGCAATTGCCTAAAAATGCATCTATAAGCTTTACACTTTCTAATTGTCATACTAAGACAATACTTGAATACACACCCAAAAAATCTAAAGATTTTGATTTTGAAGTTTTTTTGGATGGAAAAAGAGAAGAGGATTTTGAGCCAAAAATTAAAACATTTTTTGAGCGAATACATCAATATGTTCCCTTTTT
>CAYGMB010000023.1:11019-14308 GCA_964350765.1 uncultured Flavobacteriaceae bacterium | reverse complement strand
ATGTCGAATTTCCAAAAGGGTGGGAATTGGAGCATTAGCGACAATGTAGCAATTTGGTCGGCGCCAGCCGAATTCGACATCATCGGTCTCGTTTATGAAAAGTTGCGGATAAATAATTCTAAACTTTTCAGACTGAAAATAATATTTTTAAAAGACAATTGCCTTAGTTTTATGTACTTAAAAGCAATTTTTTATATACGTTGTTGGCACACGTTTTTTTATTTCATTTTTTATCATAAATTTGTAACCATTGTATAAGGTTGTGTAATATGGTTACTAAAGATTATTATTCACTTTCTGAAGCTGCAGAAGTGTTAGGTAAAAGTAAAGAAACTTTACGAAGATGGGATAGAGATGGCAAATTAGATGCTGTTCGAGAACCCGTAAGTAATTATAGAGTTTATAGAAAAGAGGATATTAATTCCTTAATAGAACCTTTGCTAACGGAAATAGATAGTAATATTGACAATACCGAAATTCCACTTAAAAATTATAATGTTTTAGAATTATTTGCTGGTGCAGGTGGTCTAGCCATTGGTTTAGAGCAATCTGGTATTAAATGTACTGCTTTAAATGAAATTGATAAATGGGCTTGTGCTACTTTGAGAGAGAATAGGCCAAATTGGAATGTTTTAGAAGGAGATATTAAAGATTTTGATTTTAGCGAATATGAAAATCAAGTTGAAATTGTAACAGGTGGTTTTCCTTGTCAAGCTTTTAGCTATGCCGGAAAAAAATTAGGGTTAGAAGATGCCCGTGGAACGTTATTTTACGAATTTGCAAGAGTAATAAAAGAAGTTAATCCGTTAATTTGTGTAGGTGAAAATGTTAAGGGTTTGCTTTCACACGATAAGGGAAAAACGCTTGAAGGAATGATTTCTATTCTAAATGAAATTGGATATAATGTTGTTCCCGTTCAGGTTTTAAAGGCAATAAATTATAAAGTACCTCAAAAACGAGAAAGGTTAATAATAGTTGGAATTAGGAAGGATATTGAAGTTGATTATGAATATCCTACACCATATAATGTGATTTATAATTTATCTGACGCTCTTAAAAAAGGAGAGTTATACGATACAGATGTTCCTAAATCAGGAGGTTCTAAATATCCTGAACACAAAAAGCAGATTTTAGATTTAGTACCTCCAAAAGGATATTGGAGAGATTTGCCACTTGATATTCAAAAAGAATATATGGGTAAGAGTTTTTATTTAGGTGGAGGAAAAACTGGTATGGCAAGAAGAATAGGTTGGGATGAGCCTAGTTTGACTTTAACGTGTAGTCCAGCACAAAAGCAAACAGAGAGATGTCATCCAGATGAAACACGACCTTTTACTGTTAGAGAATATGCTAGAATTCAGACATTTCCAGATGGTTGGAATTTTGCAGGTTCAATTTCGCAACAATACAAGCAAATTGGAAATGCTGTACCTTGTAATTTAGCAAAAGAACTAGGCTACTCTATTATAAAATTTCTAAATAAAGTTTATTCAAAGTCAAATAAATCCGAATCCTCTATTTCTTTAGCTAAAGCGATATAACCTTTTTTAAAAAAATCTTCTGTGTCCAAACCTAATATCATTTGGTCTAGATTAGAAACTAGCTTATCATAAAAGTTTCCATATCCTGTAAGTCTGTGCCAAAACTCTTTACCAATTATTACAGGAAATTGTTTATCAATCTTTTGATAATGCTGACTTAATTGCTCTACTTCTCCATAAAGGACACCAAGAATTAAATCGGAATTATTCAAGTTCATTGAATTTGTTCTAGCTAAATTAGTAACTGTTGTGAATTTTTTTAGAAGAGGATTTACATCCTCGGAATTTATTGTATTAGGACCTGACTTAAGTTGACACCATTTTTTCCTATTGTCAATTTTGTCTGTAAATTCAATATCCATTCCTTTTATTAGCGAGCCTTGAGCAAGTCCAAGTTCAACAAACATATTTTGAATTCGAGTTCCAAATGATGTATTTATTGAAGTACCCAAAATTCTTGGGTAATAAAGAGCTTTTGCAATACCAATTGGTGTAAAATTATCCTCAAGTATTTTTGATAAATACTTAACAATAATCGGATTGATTTTATACGATTTAAGCTTAGAATGTGTCTTTAAAGAGTTTATCTTATGATTTTCAAAAATCTTTTCTTTAAAATATTCGGTAATTATTTCTAAAAGTTCATTTTCAGTCATTTTTCAAATATAAACTTTTTATTTTCCTTGAATTACGTGATTTCCTAAATGTGTGCCATCTCGTTATATCTTCATATCTATTAACGTTATCTCGTAAATAAAATAGGATACCATGAGTTTTTTGTTAACGTTATCCTGTAAAGCTAAAAAAAATAAAAAACGTTTACGCTACTAAAACCTAGATCTTTATAACAATTACAGTTTTAAAATCGTAAACCCATCCTCTAATGGGTTTAACTCATGTTTTAATTGTTTTACTAAACTATATCCATACGCTAGATAAAATTGAGAGAAGTTTGTGTTACGCTCTTGCAGGCTTTGGTTGGGAAATAACTGGTCTTGTAGTGCTATAAGTCTATCTAACTGGTCTGCTAGTTTTCTTTTTTGTGCTTTAAGCAATCTTTTTTCTAAGTGATCTAGTCCATTGAGTTGTTTTTTTTCTTGTGCGGCTACAGCTCCTAAAAAAGAAGCATCTGTTTTTTTGGCTAAGGCATACAGATCTTTAAATTGTTGTTGTAAATGGGTGCGCTGAGAAGAAAAATCGATTTCAATTTCTGAGACCTTTTTGGTATGTTTTGTTTTTAATTGGTGTTGTTGTAAAAACAAATCTTTTATTGTTACCTCCAACTTTTCTAACTTCTTTACTAGTTTTTCTGGTACTAACAACACAGAGTTTCGCAATAACAGCATTGGAAATGGCACCTCAACAGCTTTAAAGTATTCTTGCAATTGGAACCAATATGCTAGTTCTCCCCCACCTCCTACGTAGCAAAGGTTAGGTAAGATTGCTTCTTGATAAAGTGGTCGTAGTAGTGCGTTGGGAGAAAACCGCTCTGGGTGGTTTTGTAGCTCCTCGAGTATTTCTTCTTTGGTAAACGTTAGTGCTGTTTCGTTTACATAAAACTGTCCTTCACGTTTAATAATTCGTTCTCGTATTCCCTCTTTTAAATAGAATAAGTTAATCTCTCTGGGATGTACTTGCTCTGGATACTCAAGACTGGTTAGTCTTTTTGTTGTTTCTGAAAATTTCTTAAAAGATAATTGCTGGGTGAGTTCTTTTGCCTTATCTAGCCAGCCATCAGGTAATAACTC
>CAYGMB010000023.1:9131-11009 GCA_964350765.1 uncultured Flavobacteriaceae bacterium | reverse complement strand
CCCATCTATAATTACAAGTCCATATTGAGCAAACAGCTCGTTTGCTATATATCGAGTAGCATCTGCAAGGTTAGTGTGCTTAGTATACGCATTTGTAAATAAAGCATTTAGTTTTTTAGCATTTTCACTACCCCCAAACTGCGCTTTCACTACTTCAAGTACTGTATCTAATCCTTGGGTATCTAATTCGCCAACAGCACCACTCGATTCGCGTTCCCAAGCAATTTTTTTTCCATCAAAATTAAAATAGTTTATTTCTTCAAAATCATGGTCTTCAGTAGCCATCCAATACACCGGTACAAAAGTATTCTCAGGATATTTATTGTTAAGTTGTTCTGAAAGATTTATAACTGAAATAATCTTATATAAAAAATAAAGCGGTCCTGTAAATAGATTGAGTTGGTGCCCCGTAGTAATGGTAAATGTGGTATCGCTTCGTAAGCTCTCTATATTTTTTTTTGTGCTTTCGGTAACTTCAAAACCCTTGTATTGTTCATATAATTGGTTTACTAAAGTAGTTCTCGACTGTGCTCGAAAAGACAATGACTTTTCTTGTATTTGTTTCTCAAAATTTTCAATGGTTGGAAAATTTCCGTAGAACTCTTTAAGAGTTTCTTTTTCAGAAAGATAGTCGCAAATAAGTTTTGAAAAATATCCTGTTTCTTGATACGGAAGGGTTGTTTTGGGCATAGATGTTTTGAGAAAATTGAAACAAAAATAATTACTTTTTAAACTCTCAACTTCTAAAATTACGTTAATTTGAGTTACAATTCAACTTTGGATTTACAATTTACCACTATCTTTAGCATTCAATCAAATTACGAGATAAAACAAAAAACACAAATGAAAAAACTTTTTACTCTAACCTTTCTCTTTATTACAGCTAGTATAGTAGCACAAGTTAAATCTCCTTCAGAATTTCTGGAATATACCATTGGCACACAATTTTCTCGCCACGCAGATGTGGTAGATTATTTTGAGCATGTTGCAAAAAATAGCAATATGGTAACGTATGATACCTACGGAAAAACAAACGAGCGAAGACCCCTAACGTATGCGATTGTGTCTTCTCCACAAAATCTAACCAATATTGAAACTATTAGAACCAACAACTTAAAAAATATTGGTATTGAAAGCGGAAGTGCTTCACCAGAAGTTGCGATAGTATGGCTTAGTTTTAATGTTCATGGTAATGAAGCTTCTAGTACCGAAGCTGCTATGCAAACGCTTTATGATCTTATCACCAAAAAACAAGATTGGTTACAAAATACTGTTGTAATTATAGACCCTTGCGTAAATCCAGATGGGCGTGACAGATATGCCAACTGGTACAACCAAGTAAAAGCAACACCTTATAATGCCTCTCAGGCTGCTACAGAGCACGATGAACCATGGCCAGGAGGAAGACCTAACCACTATCTTTTTGATCTTAATCGTGATTGGGCTTGGGCTACTCAAGTAGAGTCACAGCAGCGTTTAAAACTGTATAACAAATGGATGCCACATGTGCATGTAGATTTTCATGAACAAGGAATTAATGAACCTTATTACTTTGCTCCAGCAGCAGAGCCGTTTCACGAAATTATAAGCCCTTGGCAACGTGATTTTCAAACACAAATTGGTAAAAATCATGCACGCTATTTTGACAAAGAAGGTTGGTTGTTTTTTACTAGAGAACGTTTTGATTTACTATATCCTAGCTACGGAGATACCTACCCAACCTTTATGGGAGCTATTGGAATGACATACGAGCAGGCGGGACATGGTTTTGCTGGTCTTGGCGTAAATACAGATGAAGGATATGAACTAACCTTAGTAGACAGAGTAGCACACCATACCACTACTGCATTGTCCACGGTTGAAATTTCTTCTCAAAAT
>CAYGMB010000023.1:7613-9080 GCA_964350765.1 uncultured Flavobacteriaceae bacterium | reverse complement strand
CTAAGCTAAATAGTGAGTTTAAAAAATTCTTCCAGAACAATACCCTAAAATATAAAAGCTATGTTTTAAAAGGAAATCCTGATAAAATAGATGCCCTTACTCGTTTATTAGATAAGCACGAAATACAATATGGTTATTCTAATGGAGGAAATGTTTCGGGGTTTGATTACAGTAAAAATGAAAATGGAAGTATCAATGCTACTGGAGCTCTAGTTGTTTCTACCAATCAACCTAAAGGAAAAATGGTTAAAGTGTTGTTTGAGCCTGATGCAAAGCTAAGCGAACCTCTTACTTATGATATTACTGCTTGGAGTATTCCACACGCTTATGGATTACAAGCTGTTGATTCTACAAGTTTAGTGAAAGCTAATGGTGCTAAACCACAACTAACCGTAAGCAATACAGCCGCTCCAAGTGCTGCTGGTTATATTGCAAAATGGAATAGCTTATATGATGCTCAATTTTTAGCAGATTTACTTGAACAAGATATCGTGGTCCGTTTTTCTGAAAAGAAGCTTCAATTTAATGGAAAGGCATTTGATAGAGGAAGTCTTGTAATCACAAAAAGTGACAATCGAAATAATCCTGATTTTCATAGCAAATTAGTTGAAATTGCTAACAAGCATAAAAGAGAGTTATATGTTTCCAACACTAGTTTTGCGGATAACATTACAGATTTTGGTTCTCCAGATATAAAAGTTATTAATAAACAACGTATTGCTGTGTTACAAGGTGAAGGGACTTCATCGTTAAGCTATGGAGCTATATGGCATTTCTTTGAACAACAACTTAAATACCCCATTACATCTATTAACACCAATAGTTTTCGTGCAGATGTATTACAAAAATTTGACGTTTTAATAGTACCCGAAGGATGGTATGGAAGAGTTATGAACGACAATTCAATGAATGATATAAAAGATTGGGTGCGTAGTGGTGGAAAAATTATTGCTTTTGGGCGTGCTGTTGGAAATTTTGCAGGCAAGGATGGCTTTTTATTAAAAAATAATGAAAAGAAGGATGCTAAAGAAGAAGATGAAGATAACAATGAAGACAAGCTTATTCCTTACGATCAAAGAGAACGTGAGAGCGTTAAAAATTTTATTACAGGAAGTATTTATAAAACTACTCTAGACCCTTCTCATCCAATGGCTTTTGGTTATGGAGATACCTACTACAGTTTAAAACTAGGTAGTAGCTCTTATTCTTTCCTTGATAATGGTTATAATGTAGGCTATATTAAAGGAGATGCAGTAAGTGTTGCAGGGTTCTCTGGTGATGATGCTAAGGCTGGTTTAAAAAACTCATTAGTTTTTGGTGAAGATAGAATAGGTCGCGGAAGTGTAATCTATTTAGTAGATAATGTACTATTCCGCTCTTTTTGGGAAAATGGAAAATTACTCTTTGTAAATAGTATTTTCTTTGCCAACAGTAGAGGAGTTAGTTTGTAGACTAAAAATACAAATC
>CAYGMB010000023.1:2376-7603 GCA_964350765.1 uncultured Flavobacteriaceae bacterium | reverse complement strand
CCGATGCTTTTACAAACATCGGTTTTTTTATGTTCCAAAAATAAGTATATTAGTAATCTCCCCTATTAACATCCTATTTATAAAGGGTGTTTAGAATACAGAACAAAATAAAAAAAGCGACCTCAAAGGCCGCTTTAAATGTTTTCACAACGGAATAATCCTTATTGTGAATTGCTTTCAGTACTGTAAATATATAAAAACTAATTAACAAAAGAATATGAAACGAATTTTAGGACTTGATTTAGGAACCACAAGCATAGGCTGGGCTTTTGTAAATGAAGCAGAAAATGAAGATGAAGAGTCATCAATCATTAAGACAGGAGTTAGAGTAGTTCCACTTTCTACGGATGAGCAAATAAATTTTGAGAAAGGGCAGAGCATCACCATAAACGCAGACCGCACTCTAAAAAGGGGAATGCGAAGAAATCTGCACCGTTATAAATTGCGGAGAAAAGCCATAATTGAAGAAATGAAATCAATTGGTTTTATCGACGAAAACACACCGCTTTCAGAAGATGGCAAAGACACACATAGCACCTATGCCTTGCGTGCAAAAGCTGTAACCAAAAAAATATCCAAAGCAGATTTAGCAAGGGTGTTATTGATGATTAATAAAAAACGAGGCTACAAGAGTAGCAGAAAAGCCAATAATCAAGAAGAAGGGCAACTGATTGATGGAATGGCAATTGCCAAACGGTTAAATAAAGAAAACCTAACTCCAGGACAATTAAGTTATATTTTGTTGAATGAAGGAAATAAAATGCTGCCCACTTATTACAGGTCTGACCTTCAAGACGAGTTTGACAAAATTTGGGATTTTCAAAAACAGTTTTATCCAGAAAGTTTGACCGTTGCTCATAAAGAAGCGTTATCTGAATTAAATAAAACTGCAACGGGACACTATTTTGAAAAGACTATTAATACACCACGATCAGAAAACAAGGGAAAGGAAAAAAAACTACAGGAATACCAATGGCGTAATGAAGCTTTGTCTAAACAGTTGACCTTACCCGAAGTTGCATATATACTAACTGAAATCAACAATCAAATCAACCAATCGAGTGGTTATTTGGATGCCATTAGTGACCGTAGCAAAGAACTTTACTTTAATGACTTAACAGTAGGGCAATTACAGTATAATCAACTAAAGAACAATCCACACGCTTCATTGAGAAATCAGGTGTTTTACAGGCAGGACTATATGGATGAGTTTGATGCTATTTGGAAAGAGCAATCCAAACACTACCCAGAATTGAATGAGGCAATTAAGCATAATCTAAGGAACATCACCATTTTTTACCAACGGAAGTTAAAATCACAAAAAGGGCTCATTAATATTTGCGAATTAGAAGGCGTTGAGCGCATGGTTAAAATTGATGGAGAGCATAAGAAAAAGCTTGTTGGCCCAAGAGTTTCACCTAAATCTTCACCGGTTTTTCAGCAAGCCAAAATATGGCAGAACATCAACAACATCGTTCTCAAAAATGAAGAGACAAAAGAAATAGTTGAATTGGATGACGATTTGAGAGAATTGCTGTTTCAACATGTCAATTGGAAAGAGAATATGTCATCATCACAGCTCATTAATTTTTTACTGAAAAACTCAGATTTAGAAAAAGGTGATTGGAAAATCAACCTCGATAAACTGGAAGGAAACAGGACTAATGCAGCATTATTTAAAATATTTGAAAAAATAACAGCAATTGAAGGCTATGATAAATTAAAATTCTATAACACAAACAAAGAATTAATAGAGAATTTAAAGCATTGCTTTACTGAAATAGGAATCAATCCAAATATTTTGGAAATAGATTTTTCATTATCTGGAAACGATTTTAGCAAGCAACCAGCTTATGAACTATGGCATTTGCTGTATTCTTATGAGGATGACAATTCACCAACAGGAACAGACAGTTTGGTGGCTAAACTTCAAGAAAATTTTGGTTTTAAAGAAGAGCACGCAGTATTGCTTAAGGATGTAACATTCCAACAAAATTATGGGAATTTAAGTGTGAGGGCTCTACGTAAAATATACCCTTTTTTGGAAGAGGGAAAAGTTTATAGCGATGCTTGCAGTCTTGCAGGATACAATCATTCCCGCTCACTTACCGATGAAGAAAACGATAAGCGTGAACTCTTGGACAGGCTGGATATTCTAAATAAAAATGCTCTACGAAATCCCGTAGTCGAAAAGATACTAAACCAAATGATTCACGTAGTCAATGCCGTAATTGACCATCCCGAAATGGGTAAACCAGACGAAATAAGGGTTGAGCTTGCAAGGGAATTAAAGAAAACGGCAAAACAGCGTAACGAGTTAACCAAAGCTATTACAAAAGCTACAAATGACCATATAGCGTTTAGGGAAAAAATCAAAAAAGAATTCGGGTTACCTTATGTGAGCCGTAAGGACCTCATAAAATATAAACTGTACTTAGAGTTAAAAGCTACAGGTTATAGAACACTATATTCAGATACCTACATTAAACCCGAAGAATTGTTTACCAATAAGTTTGATGTTGAACATATCATTCCACAGTCCGTAATGTTTGATGACTCCTTCTCGAACAAAACTTTGGAATTAAGGGATGTCAACCTCGAAAAAGGAAACGAAACTGCGATTGAATACTGCCAGGGTAAAGGTTGGGAAGAAGGGTTTAAATCCCGAGTAGAAGAAGTGTTTAGTGCAAAAGGCGTAAAATACGGTAAGCGCAGAAAGCTACTTATGAGCAAAGCGGAAATTCCAAACCAACCTCTGAATAGAGATTTAGGAAACACGGCATATATTTCACGAAAAGCTACTGAAATCCTCCAACAACTGGTCAGAAGAAAAGTAGTATCAACTTCTGGGAAAATAACAAGCAAATTACGTAGCGATTGGGAGCTTATAAATGTTTTGCAGGAACTTAATTGGGACAAATACAAAGCCCTTGGTCTTACTTATTATGATTACAATAAAAAAGGCAAAGCATTACCAAGAATAAAGGATTGGACCAAACGCAACGACCATCGCCACCACGCCATGGATGCCATTGCTGTTGCGTTTACAAGACCTGCATTTATTCAGTATTTAAATAATATGCACGCCAAAAGTGAAAAAGCAAGTGAGATTTACGGTATAGAAAAAAAATACACCTATCGTGAAAAAGAAGGAGGACGTAAATTTTATAAACCGTTTGATGAGATACGAGAATCTTCTAAAAAGCACTTGGCAGAAATTTTGGTGTCTCACAAAGCAAAAAATAAGGTCGTCACTAGAAACAAGAACAAAATCAAAGTGAAAGGAAAAGACAACTGCAAAACAAAAGTAGAGTTAACGCCAAGAGGTCAGTTGCACAAAGAAACCATTTACGGAAAATCATTTTACCCAGAAGTTAAGGAAGAAAAAATTAACGGTTCTTTTGATGTGGATAAAATAAAAACAGTAACCAAGCCCATTTATCGAGAAGCATTGTTGAAACGCCTAAAAGAAAATGATAACAATCCAAAAAAAGCATTCACAGGCAAAAATGCTTTAACCAAAAACCCAATATTTATTAACGAGGAATTGAATGTTCCAAATAAAGTCAAAACCAAGCAATTACAACATCAATTTACCATTAGGAAAGAAATAACACCAGACCTTAAAATTGAAAAAGTTGTTGATGAAGGCATCAAAAATATACTTCAAGAGCGCTTAAAAGAATTTAGTGGAAAAAAGAAAGATGCCTTTTCAAATCTCGATGAGAATCCTATCTGGCTTAATAAAGATAAGGGTATATCAATAAAGCGAGTTACCATCTCTGGAGTTAGCACAGCGCAACCCCTTCACGAAGCAAAAGACCATAATGGCAATGAGATTTTAGACCAAAATGATAATCCAATACCAATAGATTATGTAAGTACCGGAAATAACCATCACGTTGCTATCTATCAAGATGAATATGGTAAATTGCATGAAGAAGTTGTTTCGTTTTATGAAGCGGTTATTAGAAAAAATCAAGTTTTGCCGATTATAGATAAAAGCCATAAAAATGGATGGAAATTTTTATTCACTCTGAAACAAAACGAAATATTTGTTTTTCCCAACGACGATTTTGACCCAAAAAATATTGATTTAATGGATAAATCAAATAAAGCTATTGTCAGTAAAAACCTTTTTAGGGTACAGAAGATTTCGACTAAAAATTATGTTTTTAATCATCATTTAGAAACACAATCAGTTGGCGGTGATACATTTAAGAATAAAAAAGAGCTTTCTGAGATAACGTACCGCTTTTATCAAAGTGAAAAATATTTGGAAGGAGCAGTAAAAGTGAGATTAAATCATTTAGGCGAAATTGTTCAAATAGGAGAATACTAATTATGATAAAACGTACCCTCTTTTTTGGCAATCCAGCCTACCTAAGCACTAAAAACGGGCAGTTGGTCGTCAACTTTCCAGAAGATGGCAAAGACGAAAAGACCATCCCAATAGAGGATTTGGGCTATATCGTCTTGGAAGACCCGCAAATTACCATTACCAATGGATTGATGATGAAGTTGGTACAGAATAAAACGGCAGTTATTACCTGCGACAAACAGCATTTGCCCTGCTCTTTTTTGCAGCCTTTGGTGGGTCATAGCGAACAGACAGAACGGATACGCCACCAGCTCAATGCCAGCATACCTTTAAAAAAGAACCTCTGGCAGCAGACCGTAACCGCAAAAATTGAGAATCAGGCCGAGCATTTCTTAGTTAGAGGTAAAAACGCTTTGCGTTTAAAACGGTACGCTAAGGATGTAAAAAGTGGCGATTTTAATAATCAAGAAGCCTTGGCCGCAGCCTTTTATTTTCAGAATTTGTTTGATATTGATGGTTTTAGCCGTAACCAAAAAGGTACGCCTCCCAATAACCTGCTTAACTATGGTTATGCCATTCTACGTGCGGTTACAGCGAGAGCATTGGTAAGTAGTGGACTGTTGCCTTCGGTTGGGATTTTTCATCATAACAAATACAATGCCTTTTGTCTGGCAGATGACGTAATGGAACCCTATAGACCTTATGTGGATATCTTGGTTTATGATATTGTGGAAACAGGTTGCAACTTAGATGAATTGAATACCAATATAAAATCGAGTCTTTTAATGATTCCTGCGATGGATGTGGTCATTGATGGCAAGCGAAGTCCATTGATGAATGCGATGAGTCGCACCACAGCAAGTTTGTTTGAATGTTTTGAAGGCAATAGAAGAAAAATTTTATATC
>CAYGMB010000023.1:0-2366 GCA_964350765.1 uncultured Flavobacteriaceae bacterium | reverse complement strand
AACCTTTTCAAGTTAAAATGACAGCACATTATGGAATCCTATCTAACACGCTTAAACCAATACCGTTGTATGTGGGTACTCGTATTTTTTGATTTACCAACTGAAACTAGGACCGAGCGTAAAGCAGCTACCCGTTTTCGTAAAAGTCTCTTGGATGATGGTTTTAGTATGTTTCAGTTTAGTATCTACACTCGGTTTTCCTCTAGTAGGGAAAATGCAGCAGTCCATATAAAACGAACCAAAAACGCTCTGCCCAAAAAAGGGAAGGTCTGTATTATGCAGATAACCGATAAACAGTTTGGGATGATGGAATTATTTCACGGGCAAAAAGAAATGCCTTTAGAACCTCCAAACCAGCAATTACAGTTATTTTAGAATAGTAAAATTATCCTACCGAGCACAGTTTAGACATTGTTTACTTGTAAATATGTTTTTCTAACATAGGTTGTAAAAAACAGGATACCAGCTTGTTACAGCAAGCATCCTGTGAATTATCCATAAAATTAAGGAACTGAAAGCAATTCACAACCTTTGTGAAGTGATATACCCATCACTATTACCTGTGAATTATCCATAAAATTAAGGAACTGAAAGCAATTCACAACCTTTTGTTGGGTCTATTATTGAGTAATTACCCTGTGAATTATCCATAAAATTAAGGAACTGAAAGCAATTCACAACCAACTACCCTCAAAACCAAATATCAAGATCCTGTGAATTATCCATAAAATTAAGGAACTGAAAGCAATTCACAACTAAGTCGTGCAAGGCGGAGAAGCCCATATCCCTGTGAATTATCCATAAAATTAAGGAACTGAAAGCAATTCACAACCCATTTTAAATTATATTTTTTGCTGTTAACCTGTGAATTATCCATAAAATTAAGGAACTGAAAGCAATTCACAACTCAAGTCGCATTTCAAGAATGCGCTCACGTCCTGTGAATTATCCATAAAATTAAGGAACTGAAAGCAATTCACAACTGCAAAATCTTTTTGACCTCTGAAGTATCTCCTGTGAATTATCCATAAAATTAAGGAACTGAAAGCAATTCACAACTTATTAAACCCTACTACTAAAGACCATTGGCCTGTGAATTATCCATAAAATTAAGGAACTGAAAGCAATTCACAACAGGTCGCAGAGAAAAAAGCAAAAACAAAACCTGTGAATTATCCATAAAATTAAGGAACTGAAAGCAATTCACAACACTAGATGCGCCATTAGTTCAGGAGCATAGCCTGTGAATTATCCATAAAATTAAGGAACTGAAAGCAATTCACAACCAGTTTCATCTCCTGGTTCTTTTGCAATCCCTGTGAATTATCCATAAAATTAAGGAACTGAAAGCAATTCACAACTTGCTTTGCTAATATCTTTCCATTCCTAGTCCTGTGAATTATCCATAAAATTAAGGAACTGAAAGCAATTCACAACATTCAAATTCTTTTCCCTTTCCGTATAGAGCCTGTGAATTATCCATAAAATTAAGGAACTGAAAGCAATTCACAACTTGTGCATCCTTCAATTTTAATTTCTGTTACCTGTGAATTATCCATAAAATTAAGGAACTGAAAGCAATTCACAACATCAGAAGCTGTTGGCTCTGCATACACTAACCTGTGAATTATCCATAAAATTAAGGAACTGAAAGCAATTCACAACCTGAGGGATATTTTGAAACTAAAACACAATCCTGTGAATTATCCATAAAATTAAGGAACTGAAAGCAATTCACAACACGTTTGACTTATAATATTTTCGTATATTCCTGTGAATTATCCATAAAATTAAGGAACTGAAAGCAATTCACAACTGAGAAATGATTAAACAAATAATTTTATCACCTGTGAATTATCCATAAAATTAAGGAACTGAAAGCAATTCACAACTGTGAGTTTGGTATCGAAATATTATCAAGACCTGTGAATTATCCATAAAATTAAGGAACTGAAAGCAATTCACAACGTTAAACCCTTTCAGCTTAGTAGAGACCGCCTGTGAATTATCCATAAAATTAAGGAACTGAATCAATAAAGGATATTGACACAGCAATATCCTTTAGAGGGGGTGACTTGCATATTTCAGCGCGTCACAAATTAATATTTAAGGAAAAACTTCTAAGTACACTCTCTCCTGTTAGGGATATTCCTAGTATGGTATGCTTTCCTTTCACCTTGACCTTTTGTTACTAAGCATACTAAGAAGTCGAAATACAAAAATAAACATTTCTACAATTACTCTAACTCTTTAAGTAGTTCTTCGGCACTAGCAGTAATACGTTTATAGCAGCCATAACCCCACCTTGCAAAAAGCAACACTCCTATGCTTGTAATTATGATAAATACATATAAAAATGTACTGTG
>CAYGMB010000022.1:13787-15643 GCA_964350765.1 uncultured Flavobacteriaceae bacterium | reverse complement strand
AATCTTCTGAAAGAATTATCTGAGCTGGATTGTGGTGCGTACGTATATTCTATTCTTGCTAAATCTGTAGTTTGCCCTATTGAACAAATTGTAATTGAAACAAAAAATAGTAAACAAAGAAGTTTATTAATCATAAAATAAGGTTAATCAATCTTCTCCCATGTCTATTTGTGAAACCCCAGTATTATTAAAGAGGTGTACATCTCGTTGTGGGAATGGAATAGTGATATCGTGTTCTCTAAACAAGTTATCAATCTTAAAGCGTATTTCACTCTTTATTCTGGGATCTACAAAACTGTCGCTTATAAAAAAGAACACTCCAAATATAAGTGCTGAATCGCCAAAATCTTCAAAAAGAACAAAAGGTTTAGGGTTTTTTAACACTCCAGACTGCTCATTTACACTTTGCAGTAACAATTCTTTAACTTTTTGAGTATCGCTTCCATAGGCTACACCCACTTTTACAGACTCACGCGTAGTTTTATGGTTTTGAGTATAATTATAAATAGTATCACTTATAAACTTGTGATTGGGTATAATTATTATTTTATCATCTCTGGTGAGTGCTCTAGTTGTTCTTAATTTTATATCAATAACACGACCTACCTTACCTTCTACTTCAATGATATCTCCAACAAGAAGTGACTTATCTACTATTATAAATATACCTCCAATAACATCTTGAAAAAGTTCTTGTAATGCGAGGCCAAGCCCAACTAATAAAGCAGCCGAAGCAGCCAGTACTGGTGTTATATTAAATCCTGCAAGGCTTAAGACTACAAAAACAACTATAATATAGGTTACATATTTAATAAACTTAAAAACACTAATAAATTTAAGCTTATCTGTTTCATTCATTTTTCGGGTGAATAGAAGACGCACCCATTTTAATATGAAACTTGCAATAAAAAAGGAGAAAAGAACTAGCAGAACAAGCCCTACAGTAATATGTACTTGTTTATCTCCATCTCCAAAATGAAATCCCCAATTGAGAAACTCTTTTATTGCTCCCCAAATGTCTGTTTTTACAACTTCTTCAATTTTTTCAGTTACTTTTTCTTCTTGAAGCATATTAGTACTTAAGCCACTTAAATAGTTCTTTATAGGTTGGTTTTTTGCCATACATTAATATACCTACACGATATATTTTTGCAGCAAACCAAACCGTCCCCATAAAAGTAGCAAATAAAATGACAACTGATAAAATTTGTTGCCAAATTGGAACTCCAAATGGTATTCGCATTAACATTACAACTGGTGATGTAAATGGAATGTATGAAAATATTTGAGAAACTGTACCATGCGGATTATCTATAACAGTAAAGAAACCTACATATACAGCTAAAATTAAAGGCATTAAAATAGGAAACATAAACTGCTGTGTATCTGTCTCGCTATCTACAGCTGCTCCAATAGCTGCGTATAAAGAAGCGTATAATAAATAGCCGCCAATAAAAAAGAAAATAAACATAACTACCAGATTAATTATAGGTAGGTTATTAAACTCTATAAGTACATCTCTCATAATATTATTAACATCTCCTCCACCAGCTTGAGTAAGCACCTCTTGTTGCGGACTTTGTACTGAAGACACATCAATACCTAGTACTAAAGGAACTACTGTCATTAGCACACCTATTAAAATAACCCAAACTAAAAACTGTGTAATTCCGGCTAATGATGTTCCAAAAATTTTACCTAATAACAATTTTACAGGTTTTACTGAAGAAACAATTACTTCTATAATTCTACTTGTTTTTTCCTCAATAACACTACGCATTATCATATTTCCATAAATAATGATAAACATGAATAGTATGTAACCAGCTAAACCACCAAAAGCTAGTTTTAAACCA
>CAYGMB010000022.1:11117-13777 GCA_964350765.1 uncultured Flavobacteriaceae bacterium | reverse complement strand
TCTCCTTCAAAAGTTTCTAATTTTGTATTAACTCTAATTCGCAGTTCTTCAATTTTATTAATATCGATATTAGCTTGAGAAAGTCTAATTTTATTAGCTTCATCTCTAATTATATCTTCTATATCATCCATTACACCAAGAGAAGGAGAATCTTCAGAGTAAAAAACCGTAGCATTGGCTAATTCTTTAACATCATCTGTTTTAGGAATGTATAACAACCCATAATCATTTGATTCTTCTGAAGCCTTTTTTGCCTGAGATAAAGATAAACCTGAAACAAAAGAATACTTTATTGAAGCTGTATTTTCGAAAGAATTGGTATAAAGTCCACTTTCGTCCAAAATTGATATTTCACGAACGTCATTACTATTTAAGTTTGATAAATATGCAACAAGTGTAAATAAACCCACCATAATCAATGGAGTTAAAAAAGTCATTATTATAAAAGACTTGTTACGTACTTTATTTAGATATTCTCTTTTTACGATTAAAGAAAGATGATTCATAACAGTTGGATTAATTTTTTGCGACAGTTTCTATAAAAATATCATTGGCACTAGGTATTACTTCTTTAAAATGAGTAAGTTGACCTTTTTCGGTTAAAAAAGAAACTAAGTCATTTGCAGATGCATTTTCATCGATTTTTATACGATACTGTAGTTCATTGTTTATGCTTTTGAAAACTGTAGGTTGTACATCAAACTTTTCTTTTAAAATAGCTGATGTTTCTTCTGGAGTAGGACTTAGTAAACCAACTTCAAATGTATTATTTTGATATGCTTTTTTAATATCCAATAAGTTTCCATCTAGTATTTTATTAGATTTATGTATTAGTGCAATATGGTCACATAGCTCTTCTACAGACTCCATACGGTGTGTTGAAAATATA
Organism: uncultured Flavobacteriaceae bacterium; assembly: GCA_964350765.1. GTDB lineage: Bacteria > Bacteroidota > Bacteroidia > Flavobacteriales > Flavobacteriaceae > CAYGMB01. The sequence continues at coordinate 12,888 of CAYGMB010000022.1, read as the reverse complement.
ACCGTAGCTCCATCATCACGTAGCTTTAATATTTCGTCCTTAATTAAGTTTGCATTAATAGGGTCAAAACCGCTGAAGGGTTCGTCAAAAATCAACAATTTAGGATCGTGTAATACAGTTACAACAAATTGTATCTTTTGAGCCATCCCCTTAGATAATTCTTGAATTTTTTTATCCCACCAATCTCCAATTTCTAAGCGCTCAAACCAAGACTTTAAACGCTTTTTTGCATCGCTTTTAGACAAGCCTTTAAGTTGTGCTAGATATAGTGCCTGTTCTCCTACTTTCATAGATTTATACAAACCCCTTTCTTCTGGGAGGTAACCAATGTTTTGTATATGATGTGGTTGTAATTTTTCTCCATCAAGATATACGTCACCGGTATCTGGCATAGTAATTTGATTAATAATACGTATTAATGTGGTTTTTCCAGCACCATTAGGACCTAAAAGCCCAAAAATGCTTCCTTTTGGTACTTCTATACTCACATTATTAAGTGCTTTATAATCTCCAAAGCTCTTTGAGACGTTATTTACTTGTAAGAGTTTATTCATAATTTTTATTATAGAGAAGTAAAGGTATTTTAAATCTTTTGGTTACGAATTGTAAAAGCTAGAAACTTTGTGTGTAAGTATACTATATTTAATATTCGTTACAAAATAGTATAAAAAAACCCACCCTTTTTTTACAAAAAAAGGGTGGGAAAAAAATTGCTATGAAAAAGAAAAATTATCACTTAAAGATTAAGTGATATTCAAATATATATAAATTATATTAAATATTAACTTTGTTTTAAGAAAACATATCTTTTACTTTTTCGAAAAATGACTTGTCACCTTTTTCGGGACTAGGCTCAAAATTGCTATCCTTCATCATTTTTTCAAAAAACTCTTTCTGTTCTTTATTGAGCTGTTTTGGTGTCCAAACATTAATATGAACTAATAAATCTCCAGAGCCATATCCATTAATACTTGGAATACCTTTGTTGCGTAATCTTAGTATTTTCCCACTCTGCACACCAGATTCAATTTTAATACGCACTTTACCAGTAACAGTATCAATCTCTTTTGAGGTTCCTAATGCAGCTTCAGAAAAATTGATATACAAATCATAATGTAGGTTGTCTCCTTCTCTTTGTAATGTTTGGTGCGGAAGCTCTTCGATTGCAACCAATAAATCCCCAGCAATTCCTTTTCCAGGTGCATCATTTCCTTTACCAGTTACTTTAAGTTGCATTCCATCTACAACACCTGCAGGAATTTTTATAGATACAGTCTCCTCGGTACTTATCATACCATTAGCATCTGCATTTGCTGGTTTTTTATCTATACTTTGGCCACTTCCTCCACAGGTACTGCAAGTAGTAGAGGTTTGCATTCTACCTAAAATAGTGTTTTGAATACGAGTTACTTGACCAGTTCCATTACATGTACCACAGGTAGAATATGTAGTACCTTGTGCTACTTTCTTTCTTTTTACTTTTATTTTTTTCTCTACGCCGTTTGCGATATCCTTTAGCGTCAATTTCATTTTAATACGTAGATCTGAGCCTTTCCTTCTTGCTCTTCGCTGGCCTCCGCCACCGCCTCCACCGCCAAAGAAACTACCGAATGGACTACTATCGCCAAATATATCACCAAACTGGCTAAAGATATCTTCTACTGTAAATCCACCTTGGCTACCATATCCACCACTTGCTGCACCACCTACACCTGCATGACCAAACTGGTCGTACCTTGCTTTTTTGTTAGGATCAGAAAGGACAGAATAT
>CAYGMB010000022.1:6635-11107 GCA_964350765.1 uncultured Flavobacteriaceae bacterium | reverse complement strand
GCGTATTCTAACATTGCTACCTTTTACTGTACGTTGTCCGCTGCCAAAACCACCAAAACCAGAAAAACCTCCGCCTCCACCAAAAGCACCACCAAAAATATCTCCAAACTGACTGAATATATCATCCATATTCATACCGCCACCGCCGAATCCACCGCCACCTTCGAAGGCTTGGTGACCAAATTGGTCGTAACGAGATTTTTTATTTGGATCGCTTAATACTTCGTATGCTTCTGCTGCCTTTTTAAACATTTCCTCTGCCTTGGCATCACCAGGGTTTTTATCTGGGTGAAACTCAATTGCCTTTTTACGGTATGCCTTCTTAATTTCAGCTGCCGTTGCATTTTTAGAAATGCCTAATATGTCATAATAATCTTCCTTCATAATATTGCCTTAAATAGCTCTCTTTTATTGTCCTATTACTACTTTAGGATAGCGAATAATTTTATCTCCAAGTGAATATCCTTTTTCCACTACATCAATTATCTTTCCTTTTAAATCTTCACTAGGTGATGGAATTTGAGTTATAGCTTCATGAATCTCTGCATCAAAAGTATCTCCTTGATTTGTTTCAATAAGCTGAAGCCCTTTTAAACGAAGTGTTTCTTTTAACTTACTATTAATTAAAGACATACCTTTATAATGCTCATCTTCCTTATCTTTTTCTAACTCCTTTAGTGCTCTATCAAAGTCATCCATTATTGGAAGTAAAGCTGTTATCACTTCTTGTCCAGCAGTTTTAAAAAGCTCTACTCGCTCCTTAGTAGTTCGTTTTTTATAATTTTCAAATTCAGCAAAAAGACGTAAATAGCGTTCCTTTTCCTTCTCAACCTCAGCTTTTGCCTCCTCTAATGGGTCTTTTGCTGCTTCCTTTTCCTTTTTTTGGCTTTTATCTTTTTCAGAAGAAACATTAGTGTTATTTACTTCTTCTTCAATTACTGTGTCTGTATTTTTATTTTTCTTACTCATTTTTCAAAAGTCAATTTTCAATTGAGGTTGCAAAAGTACTGCCATTTGATTAAAAATGTCAAAATGTCATTGGTTTATTTTAATAGTATTTTAAGAGAAAGATTTTTTTGACTTAGATACTTTTGTAGTTTAATCAACTAAATACATTCAAAAAAATGAAAAAACAAATTTTAAACCTTGCTGTTATCGCTTTTACTGCAATGGCATTTACAAGCTGTAAAGAAAATAAAAATGAAGCTACTACTACTGAAGAAAAAGAAGTTGCAGAAGTAGAAGCAACTGCCGTAGATTATAATGTAAATACCGAAAAATCTACCATTATGTGGAAAGGAGAAAAACCTACTGGATCACATAATGGGACAATTGCTATATCTAAAGGTAGTATTGCTGTTAATGATGGCGATGTTCAGGCAGGTAAAATTGTTATAGACATGAATAGCATTGTAAATCTTGACCTTGAAGGAAAAGGAAAAGAAAGCCTAGAAGCACACCTTAAAGGTACTGTTGAAGGTAAAGAAGGTGACTTCTTTAATGTAAACAAATACCCTACTGCTAGTTTTGAGTTAACAGGAATTTCTGAAAAAGAAGGAAAAACAATGGTAAGTGGGAACTTAACTATTAAAGATAAAACTAACAATATTGAATTTCCTGCAGCAGTTTCATTTACTGGAAACGATATGAGTTTAATTAGCGAAGAGTTTGCTATAGACAGAACTAAATGGGATGTTAATTATGGTTCTAAATCTGTTTTTGACAACCTAGGAGATAAGTTTATTAATGATGATATGGAAATCAAGATTGAGTTGTATGCAACAAAATCTTAGTGATTATCAATAAATCCATAAATAAAAAAGGGAAAACTTAAGTTTTCCCTTTTTTATTTATAATAACTCCTCTAGAGCAGACTCTATATTATAGTGCTTAAAAGGGTATCCAAGCTCTTCAATTTTAGTGCTACTTACCAATTGACCTTCAAGAACCAAACTTGCCATTTCTCCCAAAACTAATCTTAAAACAAAACCAGGAACCTTAGGTAACCACAAAGGTTTATTTAATTTTTTTGCAATAAGTTTTGTTATTTTCTTATTCTTTACTGGGTTTGGCGCTACAGCATTAAAGGTTCCCTCCAAATTATTTTTAAGTATATGATAGTATATACCAACTATATCATCAATATGTATCCAAGAAAGCCATTGCTTACCATTACCTAACGTAGCTCCAACATTATTTTTAATAGGTTTTACCAACTTTGGAAATGCACCTTCATTTTTATCAAAAACAACTCCAGTTCGCACTATTGAAACTTCAATTCCCATTTTTTTAAATTGATTAGCAGCTGCTTCCCAAGCAACTACAACATCTGCCAAAAAGGAAGTATCTACTGCTATATTTTCTTCGGTGTAAAGTATTGTCTCAGAAGCTGGATATACGCTTATACCGCTGGCTGAAATAAAGTAAGATACGTTATGGTTAATTTTTTCTAGAGTAGCATAAATTAAACTTGCAGTATCAACTCTACTATCTACAATTTCTTCTTTATAACTTTTTGTCCAACGCTTTGAAATTGAAGCACCCACAAGATTTATAATAGCCGTAACACCCTCAAAGGCTTTATGATCAATCTCATTTTGAGAAGGATTCCAATAAAAACCTTTATAGTTTGGTTCTTCTTTAAGTTTGTTTTTACTAGTAGTTAAATAATGTACAGTAATTCCATTTTCAATACATACTCTAGATAAGTTACTCCCAATTAAGCCTGTTGCACCAGTAATTAATACAATCATTCTTTTATTTTAAAAATTACAGCTTATAATAAAAACAACAAAGTCTTTAACGCAACATTAGCAAAATTAGGGTAGTAATTAGTTTGCGAATCCTTAAAAATTGAGCTTTAAAACTTATTTTTAGTTTCTTGTAGCATTTAGATGCGCTGAATACCACTTACTTTACAAGCTCGTAGCATTTCACGTTTACCTGGAGGACCTGGAAGTCTCTCTACAGTAAAACCTACGGCTTGCATAGCTCTCCGAACACTCCCCTTTGCAGAATAAGTAACCAAAACTCCATTAGGCAGAAGCGCATTATACATTTTAGCAAAAATAGCTTCAGTCCAAAGTTCTGGTTGAACTCTTGCGCCAAATGCATCAAAATAAATTAAAGTGTAGAGTGAGGAATCTTCAATTTTATCGAAAAACTTTTTTTGCTTTGTGATTACAAATTTTCTTGAAATGTTATGGGTTTCTTCCCAAGTAACATGATGTAATGCAAGAAACTTATCTTTATCTTCTGAAAGACTTTCGGAGTAATTTAATTTAATTATTTCAGAAATATCTACTGGATAAGCTTCAACACCCGTATAGTTAATTTCTAACGATTTTTTTTCAGAGAATATATAGGTTAAAAAAGCGTTGAGCCCTGTGCCAAAGCCAATTTCTAAGATTGAGATTTTACTTGGGCTTTGCGTTGAGATTACATGTTGTAATCCAGCTTGAATAAAAACATGGTTTGCTTCTGCAATTGCACCATGCTTGGAGTGGTATTGTTCATTCCAATCAGGCAGGTGAATAGTTATAGAACCATCACCTGTCTTTAGGAATTCACGTTTCATTTTTATTGTTCTTCTTTAACAGGAATTAAAACTCCATTAGAAAGAAAAGAAAGGGTTCTTTTTGGCTCTGTAATAGCGGCAATTTCTTCTTTAGTTTTTCCTGCATCTTCCGCATAGTGCTGTTGTTCTTCCACACTCATTTCACTAACATAAGCTTTTCCTCCAACAATTACTTCTTCGCCAGCTATATCTTTAGGCATAAAGAATGCATAGTCTTTAAACTTAACCATTGCTTCATTGTCACCCATATCCATTTTCATCCAGCATCCTTTATTTTGACACACTTCATTTACTTTAGTTTTAAATTTTACAGCAACAGTATCTCCTGGAGTTAGCGAATTATACTTCTCAATTATTTGAGATTTTGTAAGCACTTCAGTATCTGTTATTTCATCTCCATAACTAGTGTACTTTTCTTGAATTGTTTCTTCAACAACAGCAACTTCATCTACTTTTTTTTCATTTTTACAACCTGCAAAAAGTACTACTGAAAATAATACTAAAACTAATTTTTTCATATTGATAATTTTATAATTCTACATCCTAATAATATACTGCAATTTTATGAATTTTTTACATTTTTTATACCCTATTTTTTACTTATTTTGTGGTCTAACAACTTACCTATGGATATAACGACCAATACTATTACTATAAATAAAACTGAAACATCTAAAATTAATCAAATAGATTTTGACAATTTAGTTTTTGGTAATGTTTTTACAGACCATATGTTTGAGTGCGATTATATTAATGGTACTTGGGTAAATCCTACTATTCGTCCTTATGGAAACTTATCTATTTCTCCAGCTGCTAAGGTTTTTCATTACGGACAAGCCGTTTTTGAAGGCATGAAAGCATACAAGGATGCTAATGGTGATACATTTTTATTTAG
>CAYGMB010000022.1:0-6625 GCA_964350765.1 uncultured Flavobacteriaceae bacterium | reverse complement strand
AAAAGAGAATTTTAATAGAGTAAATAGTTCCTCTAAAAGGATGGCTATACCAGAGTTTCCTGAGGATATATTTTTTGAAGGACTAACAACTCTTTTAAATTTAGACAAAGAATGGATTAAGCCCGGTTTAGGAAATTCTCTTTATATAAGACCATTTGTTATCGCAACACAAGTTGGTGTTTCTGCTTCTCCAGCAAATCAATATAAGTTTATGATTATTCTATCTCCTGCACAAGCATACTACACAGGAGATGTAAAGGTTGTGATTGCACAAAAATATAGTAGATCTGCAGATGGTGGTGTTGGATATGCAAAAGCCGCAGGTAATTATGCTGCTCAATTTTACCCAACTAATTTAGCTAAAGAAAAGGGATTTCAACAAGTTATCTGGACCGATGCTAATGAGCATAAATACTTAGAAGAAGCTGGAACTATGAATGTATTTTTTAGAGTTAAAGACACCTTATTAACAGCTCCTACTAGTGACAGAATACTTGATGGGGTGACTAGAAAAAGTGTAATAGCACTTGCTGAAAAAGCAGGTATCTCTGTAGAAGTACGACCTGTTTTGGTTTCTGAAATTGTAGATGCTGCAAATAATAACGACTTAAAAGAAATTTTTGGAGCAGGTACTGCAGCTGTAATAAGCCCTGTTAGTGCATTTAGTTTTAAAGAAACAACCTATACACTTCCAGAAATATCCATGGAAGATCAGTATGCTTCAAAATTTAAAAAAGAACTAATGGAAATTCAATATAATCTAGCAGAAGATTCTTTTGGATGGAGGTATCCTGTTAGATAATTGATTTTACAGGCTTATATATTTATTTTTTGAGTATTTCTGCAATATTAGGTTTAAAGTAATTAGGCCCTTTTAATACTTTTCCATCCTCTCTATAAATTGGTTTTCCATCTACTCCAAGTTTACTCATATTGCTACGCTGTATTTCATTAAATACTTCCTCTATTTTATCTTGCATTCCATGCTCTATAATAGTACCACACAAAATGTACAACATATCCCCTAGTGCATCTGCTACTTCAATCAAATCGTTGTTATTTGCTGCTTCAAAGTATTCTTCGTTTTCCTCTTTCATTAAATTAAAACGCAATGTATTTTTTGCTTCCCCCAAATTAGCCGTAGGTTCTTTTTTAATTCCAAGTCCAAAAGCAGAATGAAATTCGTGAACAGCAGAGATTTTGTTTTTCATAGTATTTTATTTTATAAGGTTATGTGAAACTAAAAACCTGAAATTTATAGTATTTTTACAATTGTAAAACTACAACATTATGTTTACTACAGGTCAATTGATTTTCGCTATTTGTTTTGCTATTGTATTTATAACTATTGTAGTAATTAGTTACAAAAAAGACAAAAAACTTCACAAAAAACAATACAAAGGCACTATCTGGGTTCTTGTTGGATTTTTAATTTTTGTAGGTCTTTTATTAGTTGCAAAATATTTATTAAAGGGGTAGTTTTCAATCTCCTACTTACATAAAAATTGCATTAGATACAAATTGCAGTTTTTATTTCTTCCTATTATATTACACAAAAATACCCTGTAATGGGTATGGTTTGAGCTAACTAAATAATCCAATTTTGAAATTATGAAAAAAGTTAAAGAAATAATCCCATATGCAGTAATGGCAGTCCTCGGAATTATTACGCTTTATTACTGCTTTGAATTTTTAAAAGACAAGGAGAGTGTCACTAAAGAAGTTTCTAGAATAGTTAGAATAATTGTTGCTCTTGCAGCAGCTTCAATAAGTATAGCTTTGCCTGGTATTTTAGAAATTGGAACTGATGCAGCACAAGTTTCTAAAACAACTCCAAAGGTTAAGGCCTCTGGTGCATTAGCCGTTTTTGTGTTAGTCTATTTATTTGATCCTATTTCATTATAATTTTTAATACAATGGGGAAAACCAGTAAAATTTTAAGCACCATCTCAATCGTTTTATTCTTATTGGTTTTTTTCTATTTAATCTTTGCAAGCATACTGTTAAAAAATGAAGAGTTAAAAAGACTTTTAGAAGTAAGTATTGCCCTACTCGGCTTGACAATTACAAATGCTTTACTTATTAAGTATCACAATACACGCTTTAGACATGAAATTTCAATATTCATTTTTTTATTGCTTTATTTTATTTCTTTCTAATTACAATAATGATAATGACTTATAAAGAAGCAAAAATTAAACTTAATGAATGTATAAAAATTATGGAAGATGAAAATTCCATAATGAGTTATGCAGCTATAATAACTCTAAATCACACGAAGAAAGAATATGGTGTAGAATATGGGACATTCACAAAAAAACTTGGAGTTTTCAATAATAAGTTTAGAGATGTTTTATCAATTACAAATGAGAAACAAACAACTTCACCAAATGCTAGATTGTTAAGTGCCTTGAGAGAGCGAATAAGACCCATTAAAGCTGGCACAAGTATTTGCGAAATAGCTTCTGTTTTTAAGTCTGGAACATTAGGGGTACTTTTTGATATCGAAGAAGACACTTCTGTATATGGTCTAACCAATATGCATGTTGCCTCATCCTACTTGAGTACTGGGGAAGCACCAGACATTCCTATAACACACACTCATCAAAATATTGTCCAACCATCAAGAATAGATAGAAAAAAAATGTTTTACCCTAGAAGTTTTGATAAACCAATCGGTAAAACCACATGGAAAAGCTTTACAACTCTAGTAGATGCTGCTGTTATAAAATTTGATAAAGAAATAAAGTACACGAAAGGTTTTTTTAACAGCTCTATAAAAAACATTTCCCCTCACAATTATGGTAATTTAAAAAACGCAATTGGATGCCAACAAGTGGATATACTCAAGGAAAAATACTCTCTACTAATGCTGCTATAAGAGTAAAAAATCCATTTAATAAAATTAACAAGCTTGGAGATTACATAGTATTTGAAGACCAAATAATGACAGATAATATTGCAGATCCAGGTGACTCCGGTTCCGTTCTAATGTCCGATTATCAAGTAATTGGATTAACTTTTGCTGACATAAATTTTATCAATCAAAGCAAACTACTTGGAGACAACACAGGTACTCAAAGTACAGGTAGGACTTATTAATGCTATGGAATTTTTAAGTGATGATGGAACTAAGTTTAAACCAACTTTTAATAAATTTTTTGTGTAATAAATAACTAAAATTATGAGTGTTAAATTATATGACAACGACAGAAAGCAAATAGATTTTGCAAACAACCCAGATTATGAAATAGAAGTAAGCTTTACTAGATGGACAAATGGTGTATCGCCAATTATTAAACAGACTTTTGATTTTATTGAAGGCAATCCTAGTAAGAACTTTGAAATGATTAAGGCTATACATTGCAATCCAGCTTCTCAGGAAACAGACAGTTCAATCGATAAGCATTTAGTATTGTTTATAAAAGAAGTCTCTTCTCCTGCTAGCGATCAATTATTAGAGACCTTAAGCATTCCTATGAGCACTAATGAAAAAACTCGAATGGTAACAGTAAGGTATTTTATTACAGATACTAATATCCCTTCTGCAAATCAGATAACTTGTGATTTTTATCATAGTTTAATTAATGATCTTCTAAGTCTTACTGAAGATGACAAAGATGCAATTGTACCAGATACCAATAATGGAAGTATTATTATAAAAAGACAGCGCTAACTAAATAAATGAATTTAAAAGATAAAATATGTTATTTTATCCTGCCAGTTATATTATTTATAACTGGCTCTTCCTTTTCTCAAGAATTAGAATTTAAAGCACTACATGTTTTAGTAAAAGAAAGGCAACTAATTGAAATTAATAGTCGCCTCAATAAACTTGATACAATAGGTTTTAATAATATAGAAAAAGGAACATACCTATATTTTGTAGGCACACTTTTACTTTTTGAAGATAAAAATGACGAAGCTGTCTCAATTTTAATAAAAAGTAGAAAACTAATCCCTTTTAAAGAGGAAAATTATTCACTAAGGTTTAAGGTAAATGATCGCTTGATTGAAAGTATTGGAGCTACTACAGAATATACCAAACGACCTACAGAATACATCAAAGAAAATTGTGAAATCGCAAATATTCTTAAAAGCACTTCGTATCTGTATGATTGTTACTATTATCAATTTACAAGCGAGCTTTCTGAAGGTAATTATAACTATGCGCTCAATTTAATGAGAGAAAGCTATGAAATTGTTACAAAAGACAGTTTATTTGATTTAATGGGAAACTTAGAGTCTAATATTGCCCATACTTATATGATGCTCAACAAAAAAGATAGTGTATTAAATTATTATAAAAGAGCAGAAATTAGGTTTAAAAAAAATAATAGCACTTCAAAGCTTGCTTATTTATATAATAATATTGGTAATTTTTACAAGAAAGAAGGTGAATATACAAAGGCGTTGCAATATTTTAAAACAGCTTATAATATTCCTTTACAACAAGAAGAGGCCTCTACAAAAAACTTTATTTTAAAGAATATTGCAGACACCTATTATTTCAATAAGGATTTTGAAAATGCTGCGCTATCATACGAGCTTTTTGCTAAAATAGCAGACTCATTAGATAGAGACTCCTATGCACAAAATATAGAATATTTAAACACTAAATATCAAACAGCAGAAAAGGAAAAGCAATTACTTATTTCAAACCAAGAAAAAAAACAAAATAAAAATATAGCTATCGGTCTTGCTGGATCTCTTGTAGCGGTATCAATAATTGCCTTTCTAGTTTATAAAAATACCCGACGAAAACAGTTTATAGCAGAACAAGAAAAGGAAATAGAAAAACAGAAAACAGAAAAAATATTAAAAGAACAAGAGCTTACCACTATTGATGCTATGATTGCGGGACAAGAAAAAGAAAGACAACGTTTAGCTAGTGATTTACACGATAGCGTAGGAGCCACATTAGCTGCAGCAAAAATGCAATTTGATCACCTTACTCAAAACAGAGCAAAAGCAGCTCAGCTTGATGAAGTGTTTACTAAAACTGGAAAATTACTTGAAGATGCCTACACCGAAGTAAGGTCAATGGCGCATATTAAAAATAGTGGTGTTATTGCAAAAAATGGTTTATTACCAGCTGTAGAAAAATTAGCCAAAAACGCATCAGGAGTAAACAATCTTTCCATAGACGTACAACATTTTGGATTAGAGAACCGAATTGAAAATAGTCTCGAGATTTCAATTTTTAGAATAATACAAGAACTTGTTACCAATATAATAAAACACTCAAAAGCAAACGAAGCAAATATTTCTATAACTCAACACGAAGATTCTATAAATATAATTGTAGAAGATAATGGGGTTGGTTTTAACTCAAAAAATATAAATTTTAACGAAGGTATGGGATTATCTAGTATTGAAAAAAGAATTGAACACTTAGAAGGCACACTTGAAGTAGACGCTACAAAGGGAAAAGGAACTACTATTTTAATAGATATACCATTATGATAACTGTAGCCATTGCAGAAGATCATCAATCATTGATTGATGGAATAAATTTAATTTTAGAGTATGAAAAAGATATTAAGATTGTTGGTAATGCTAACGACGGTGAAGCACTTATAGATATTGTAAAAGCAAAGCAGCCAGATGTAGTACTAACAGATATTAAAATGCCTAAGATAGACGGTGTTGCAGCTTCTAAGATAATTAAAAGGGAGTTTCCTAATACTAAAATTATAGCGTTCTCAATGTTTGATCAAGATGAAGCAATTAAACAAATGATTTCTGCTGGAGCATCTGGCTATTTATTAAAAAATTCTCCTTTAGAAGAGGTGCTTCAAGCTATTAGGACTGTAATTACTGGACAAACTTTTTTTGACGCCTCTATAAATATTGAGGCAATAGGCGATTCTTCCGAAAAGACAAACAAAAAACCTTTATTATCAAAAAGCGAAAGAGAAATATTACGACTCATTGGAGAAGGTAAAAGTACTAGTGAAATAGCGTCTTTACGTTTTACTGCAACCTCAACGGTAGAAAAACATAGAAAAAATATGATACGAAAACTAGGGCTTTCTGGTAAGGGAGAATTATTAAGATATGCACTAGAAAAGAAGTATGATTATTAAATAATATACCCTGCAAAGGGTATTTTTTTTGGCTATTTCGCAAACTAGTTTTGGGTATGTCAAAATTAGAGCCTCTTCTACAACAAATTAACACCTATAAAAAAGATTATAAGCTACTTACAGCTGCAGAAACTCTTCAGCTAATACGTGAACTTAAGAGAATTTCAGAATCAAAAAATACTTTAGAAAAAATAATTCTCCTACTAGTTTCAACAGATGAAAATTTAATAAAAACTGAAAAACTCACAAAAAGAGAATCTAAAATTTTTAGTCTCATTGGCTCTCAATTTACATCTCAAGAAATTGCAGATATTTTAAATGTTAGTAAAGAGACAATAAGCACACATCGAAAAAATATTATTAAAAAACTAAATCTAAAAGGCACTAGACAGTTACAAAATGTAGCATTCAAAAAAACACAAGAAATTATAACCAAAAACCATAAAAACTAAATATTATGAAAGCTAAAGCACTAATTCCTATTTTATTTATTTCATTATTGTGTGCTACTTCATTGGTGGCACAAGAGGAAAATG
>CAYGMB010000021.1:2031-16514 GCA_964350765.1 uncultured Flavobacteriaceae bacterium | reverse complement strand
CATGATGCTGATTCAAATGTAAGAAAAAATTGACATTATACAACAGTTAATCTGATTTATTGTGCATTTTATCGAAAAAATTAACATCTGTCTTTTGATTTGTAAGAAATTTCATAATTGTTAACACCCCGTCGTTACTAGGAAAATTCCTATATTTAATCTCAAAACCAGTATTATGAAAAAATATCAAATTTTAACACTTTTAATCGTCTTTTTTGTGTCTTTAAACTGTAAAAATGATGTTAAAAGCAATAAAAAAGAAAATAAAGTTGCAGTAGAAACAGAAAAAAAAGCAGAGAATTTTGGGATTGTAATTCATGGAGGTGCTGGCACAATTCTTAAAAAGAATATGAGTGATTCTTTAGAAATGGCATATAAATCTAAACTAGAAGAAGCCATAAAAGTTGGACATGCTATTCTTAATAATGGCGGTACAGCAATGGAAGCTGTCACCAAAACCATTAATATTATGGAAGACTCTCCTCTTTTTAATGCCGGAAAAGGCGCTGTGTTTACTCATGAAGAAACAAACGAGTTAGATGCATCTGTAATGGATGGTGCCACATTAAATGCTGGAGCAGTTAGCGGTGTAACTCAAATTAAAAACCCTATAGACCTTGCTCTTGAGGTAATGAATAATTCTCCTCATGTAATGTTAAGCGGCAAAGGTGCTGAAGTTTTTGCCAAAGAAAAAGGGTTTGAGTTAGTTGACCCTTCTTATTTCTACACCGAAAAAAGATTTCAATCATTACAACGTATAAAGGACCGAGCAAAAGCAGAACTAGATCATGATGCAAAATCTGCATTTATAGACCCTCTAATAAAAGATTCAAAGTTTGGAACCGTAGGTTGTGCTGCATTAGATAAAAATGGAAATCTCGCAGCTGGAACTTCAACTGGTGGCATGACAAATAAACGTTGGAATAGAATTGGTGATGCCCCAATTATTGGTGCTGGAACCTATGCAAATAATGCAACTTGCGCAGTTTCGTCTACAGGTTGGGGAGAATATTTTATTCGCGCTATGGTAGCGCACGATATCTCTGCATTAATGGAATATAAAGGCCTTACACTTCAAGAAGCTGCAAAAGAAGTAATACAAGAAAAAGTTCCTGCTCTTGGAGGGGATGGTGGTATTGTATCTATAGACAAAGATGGAAACGTTGCAATGGAGTTTAACACAGCAGGTATGTATCGCGCTCACATGAATTCCAAAGGGGAATTGGTAATTGGTATTTATAAAGAATAATGACACCACCTTATTACGCTGTTATATTTACAAGCACCTTAACTCCCAAAACGGAAGGGTATGTTGAAATGGCTGCAAAGATGGAAACCTTGGCAAGACAACAGCCAGGGTTTTTAGGTTTTGAAAGTGCCAGAGAAAACATTGGTATTACGGTAAGTTATTGGCAATCCTTAGAAGCTATTGCCAAGTGGAAAACCAATCTAGAACACCAAAAAGCGCAGCAGTTAGGAATTTCTAATTGGTACAAAAATTATAAGCTTCGTATTTGTAGAGTAGAGCGAGAGTACAGTTTTGAAAAAGAATAACTTAAATTATTGTTACATGGATAATAGGGTTACTGTTTTTTTGAAAAGAGAAAAGAAATGGAAAGAAGAAATGACTTTTTTAAGAAAAGTAGTGCTTAGTTGTGACCTTAATGAAGATTTTAAATGGATGCATCCTTGCTATACTAATAACAACAAAAACATTGTCCTTATTCATGGATTTAAAGAACATTGTGCCCTACTTTTCCACAAAGGAGCTTTACTTAAAGACCAAAAAAAATACTTATTCAACAAACAAAAAATAGCCAAGTAGCACGTCAGTTAAGATTTAGAAATATAGACGAAATAAAAAACAATGAAGGCACTATTAAGGACTACATTAAGGAAGCCATTAAAACGAGCAAGAAGGAAAAAAAGTAGAACTAAAGAAAACTTCTGAATATAGTATCCCAAAAGAATTAACTGAAAAATTTAAAGAAAGTCCAGACTATGAAAAGGCTTTTAAAAAACTAACACCTGGGAGACAGATAAGTTATCTTTTACATTTTACTTCAGCTAAACAGAGCAAGACCAGAGTATCTAGAATTGAAAAAGCAATCCAAAAAATTTACGAGGGTAAAGGTTATAATGAAAGATAGCAAGTAATGTTAAACTCTTCACAAATACGATTACTGCCTATACTATAAAAAAGAAGTATCACGTTACAAGAATATCCACAACCACTTTCCTAATAATTACTGCTATTTTCTATTTTCTTCTCATAATTGAAGTAAATAGCTACATAAAGTTTACGCAACTTTCTTAATAAATAGCACCCCTTTTAGTAATTTTAGTAATCTATTTAAACCATCGCTTTATGAAAACGTTGTGCCGTACCCTTTTTATTCTTGCCCTAGTTATTTCTTCCTGTTCAAAAAAAAATCAACAAGCAGAAACGGATAATCTTTTTAAGTTTAAAGAATATATCTCTTACAATACCAATGGAAACCAGTCTATTGCTTCTCCCATTAAAATAGAACTCTCTAAAAGCCTAGACCAATTTGAGGTCACACAAGAAATACCTTCTGAGTATGTAAAAGTTTCTCCTAAAACAGAGGGCACATTAACTGTAGAAAATAGTAGAACACTTATTTTTCAGCCTACCAAATACCTTCAACCCGATACTGAATATGCCGTTACAGTTAAACTTTCAGAATTGTATGAAGATATACCTTCAGACTTTAAATCCTACACATTTAGCTTTAAAACCATCACACCTAATTTTAAATTAAATGTAAATAACCTTCAGTCCTACAGTAAAAAATGGCAATATCTAAACGGCTCTATCGAAGCCTCTGATGTTATTGAATCTAAAAAAGCTAGGCAATTAGTTTCTGCAACACAAAACGGAAAAAAAGTTGCAATAAAATGGCCTAGTGAGGAAGGGTATTCTAAGTTTTTCAATTTCACTATTGATAGTATACAGCGCGCTATGGATGATAGTGAAATCCTTATTAAATGGGATGGAGAACCTATTGGAGCAAACAACGAGGGGGAAAATACTTTTGCTATTCCCGGCCAAAATAATTTTACAATTGTAGATGCAAAAGCTAGCGCAGCGCCACAAGCTACGTTAATGCTTAATTTTTCAGACCCATTAGACCCAAATCAAAATTTTTCAGGTTTGGTTGCTATAGAAAAAGCACAATCTCTTCGCTATGAAGTAAATGGCAACATACTTACTGTATATCCTTCAAATAATATAATTGGTAATGTAAGAGTAACCGCTTTTAA
Organism: uncultured Flavobacteriaceae bacterium; assembly: GCA_964350765.1. Classification (GTDB taxonomy): domain Bacteria; phylum Bacteroidota; class Bacteroidia; order Flavobacteriales; family Flavobacteriaceae; genus CAYGMB01. The sequence goes on along the minus strand of CAYGMB010000021.1, from coordinate 13,229 downwards.
CGGAATTAAAAACACCGAAGGATTTACATTAAAAAAAGAATTTAGCGAATTGCTTTCCTTTGAGCAATTAAAGCCTGCAGTACGCTTATTATCACAAGGAGTTATATTACCCAATGCAAATTCTACACCTATTTATTTTGAGGCTGTAAACCTCGCTGCTGTAGATGTTCGAGTTATAAAAATTTATGAGGCAAATATGCTTCAGTTTTTACAAACATCCAATCTAAATGATAATAACAGTTACGAAATAAGGAGAGTTGGAAGACGCATCGCAAAAAAAACTATCACTTTACAAGAAAAAGGTCTTTCCAATAATGGTTTATGGAAAGCTCATGCTATTAATCTTTCAGAAATTTTTAATGCAGACCCTGGCTCATTATACCGTGTGGAATTAAGTTTTAAGAGAGAATATAGCTCTTATAATTGTGCTACATCATCACAGGAAAATGAATCCGATACATTTAACCAATACGAAGAAGACTACTACGATACCGCACTAGCAGAAGAAGATGAAGAAGAAAGAGAACAACGCTATTGGGACAACGAGTTATACAATTGGAGAAGTAATAATTATAATTGGAGAGAACGTGACAACCCTTGTCATGAAGCATATTATAATAGTAATCGTGTTGTTTCAACCAATGTTCTTGGTAGTGATTTAGGGTTAATTGTAAAAAAAGGAAACAATAAATCGTATCATTTTGCAGTATCAAATTTATTAACAACAAATCCTGAAGGTGGTGTAAAAATTGATCTTTTTAACTTTCAGCAACAAAAAATACAGACTATTACTACAGATGCAGATGGGATGACATTATACGATAGTGAAAAAACCATTGCTTTTGCTGTAGCAAGAAAAGGAAACAATTATGCTTACGCAAAGCTAGAAGATGGTAATGCATTATCTCTTAGTAATTTTGATGTATCTGGAAAACGTCTACAAAAAGGACTAAAAGGCTTTATTTATACTGAAAGAGGAGTACATCGTCCAGGAGATAGTATTCATTTAACTTTTGTGTTAAATGATGCCGCCAATCCTTTGCCAAAAAATCATCCTGTTAGCTTAGAACTAACAGATGCAAGAGGTAAACTGGTTCAACGAACTGTCTTAAACAGTAAAACAAGCACTCAAACTGGTATTGTTCAGAAAGGTTTCTACTATTTCCCAATAAAAACAGAAGCTTCTGCTCCTACGGGTAATTGGAATGCAACTATAAAAGTAGGAAGTGCCTCTTTTACAAAATCCTTAAAAGTAGCTACTGTAAAACCTAACCGTTTAAAAATAAAATTAGATTTTAAAGACGAAGTGTTAGATGCAAGCAAACCAATAGAAGGAGATATTGCTGCAACCTGGCTGCATGGTGCACCTGCTAGAAACTTAAAAATAGAAATGGATGCAACTTTAAGAGCTTCCCATACTGCTTTTAAAAAGTTTTCTACCTATACGTTTACTGATCCCATCCGAAGTTTTTCAGAAATTGAAATTCCAATTCTTTCAAAAAACCTAACAAATGAAGGGCTAGCAGCATTTTCAAAAAAAGTATCTCTAAGTAATAAAGCTCCAGGTATGTTGCAGGCTACTTTTTTAACAAAGGTATTTGAAGGTGGCGGAGATTTTTCAATAGATGTTTTCAGTAAAAACCTTGCTCCTTATTCACATTTTGTTGGCTTGCAATCCCCAGATCCACATAGATATGGATCCTACTTCACAGATGAGGACGTAAAGTTTAAGGTAGCGAGCGTAGATGCACAAGGCAATGCAACTGGAAGTCGAAAGCTTGAAGTTAAAGTCTTTAAGATAGAATGGCGTTGGTGGTGGAATCGTGGTTATGATAATCTTTCACGTTATGAAAATAGCGTAGTTCATAAGCCAATTAAAGAATTTACAGTTACTACAAATAGCAAAGGAACAGGAGATTTTACCGTTAACATTCCAGAAAAAAATGGCGGGCGTTATTTAATACGGGTAATAGACAGAGAGAGTGGTCATGCAACAGGAAGAGTCACTTATTTCTATAGAAATTGGTGGAATGCTCCTATGGATTCTGAAAGTGCAAAAATGCTTGTCTTTTCTGCTGAAAAAGAAAAATATAATGTAGGAGAAACTGCTCAAATTACATTTCCATCTGGTAGTGAAGGACATGCTTTACTAACTGTTGAAAATGGAACCGAAGTTCTAACCAAGCAATGGATTAAAACCAAGAAAGGAGAAACAGAAGCAACTATAAAAATAACTAAAGAAATGGCCCCCAATGTGTATGTAAACATTTCTTTGCTCCAACCTCATGAACAAACTAAGAACGATTTACCAATAAGACTTTATGGGGTTATTCCATTACTGGTAGAAAACCCATCTACCATTTTAGAACCTCAACTTATGATGCCAGAAGTGCTTAAACCAGAAGAAACAATTACTGTTTCTGTTTCTGAAAAATCTAAAAAAGCAATGACCTATACCATAGCTATGGTAGACGAAGGACTATTAGACCTTACTCGATTTCAAACACCAAAAATTCATGACGCTTTTTATACTAGAGAAGCACTAGGTGTAAAAACCTTTGATATTTACGATTATGTTATTGGCGCTTATTCTGGTAGTGTAAATAACATTTATGCTATTGGAGGTGGGGATGCCGCTGCTGGTGCTAAAAATAGGAAAGCAGACAGGTTTAAACCAGTAGTAAAGTATTTAGGGCCTTTTGAGCTAAAAAGCGGTAAAACCGCAAGTCACAAAATTACTCTACCCAATTATGTTGGATCTGTAAAAACTATGATTATTGCTGGAAATAACGACAAAAGTGCTTACGGAAGTAATGAAAAAGTAACTCCTGTACGTAAACCATTAATGGTATTAGCATCTCTACCTAGAGTACTATCACCAGGCGAAACTGTTACACTTCCAGTAACTGTATTCGCAATGGAAAAAAAGGTGAAAAACGCCACTATAAACTTAACTGTAAGTGATGCTTTAAAACCAATTAATGGAACTTCAAAAACAATTTCTTTTCCAGAAATTGGAGAAAAGATTGTGAATTTTGAATTTGAAGTTTTGCCTTCAAATAAATTTCAAACTATTGAAGTATCTGCTTCTGGAAATGGCGAAAAAGCAACTCATAAAATTGAAGTAGATGTAGAAAATCCAAATCCAATTTTTCAGAAAACAACACCCTATAATCTAACTAAAAATGATTCAAAAACAATCACTTTTGAAACCTATGGAGTTGCAGGGACTAACGCTGCTACTATTGAGTTTTCTACTATTCCACCAATGGATTTCAATAAACGGTTACAATATTTAATTAGTTATCCTCATGGTTGCATAGAACAAACCACATCAGGTGCATTTCCCCAATTGTACCTAGCAGACGTTTTTGATATTACATTTAATAAGAAAAAAGAAATTGAAGAAAATATAAAAGCGGCCATTCAAAGGCTTGATAATTTTCAAACTACAAGTGGCGGACTTAGTTATTGGCCAGGAGAAGGTTATGAAAATGAATGGGGAACAAATTATGCTGGGCATTTTATGCTAGAAGCAGAGAAAAAAGGATATGCTTTACCTATAACATTTAAGAGCAATTGGTTACGCTACCAACAAACACAAGCAAGACAGTGGCGCGCTAATGATAGTAGATACAATACTAGTTTAACACAGGCATATAGACTTTATACACTAGCGCTTGCTGGAAAACCAGAATTAGCCGCAATGAATCGCTTAAGAGAATCAAATTACATGAGTAATGATGCAAAATGGCGATTAGCAGCCGCATATGCATTAGCAGGTAAAGAAAGTGTGGCACAGCAAATTACGCAAACTGCAAACATTGATTTTGTTCCTCATAAGTACGATTATTATACCTATGGCTCTCCTTTTAGAAACAAAGCGATGGCACTTGAGACGATGGTATTATTAGACGATTCTAAAAAAAGAGAATTAGCAGTTTCTCTTGCAAAAGCATTAAGCTCTTCAAGATGGTATAGCACCCAAGAAACAGCATATGGCTTGCTTGCAATGGCAAAAATGGTTGAAAAAGCTGGCGGTAAAGCATTGGATATTAGTTTTCTTCAAAACGGAAAAACTACAACTATTAAAACAGAAAAAGCTATAGCCCAAAGAGAACTTGCGATAACCATGGGCTCAAACACGGTAACTATTTCTAACAATAAAGCGAATGATATTTACGTATCTATTGCCCAAAAAGGAAAACTTCCTCTAGGGGAAGAACTTTCTGAAAAACGTGGTTTTAAATTACAAACTAGATTTTTGGATAGTAATGGTAAGGCAATTACTATGGATAACATAAAACAAGGAGATGAAATTACTGCAAAGGTTACCGTTATAAATGATACAAGCGAGTATGTTGATAATATAGCACTAACACAAATATTTCCTGGTGGTTGGGAAATAGTAAATACTAGCTTTACTAATCTTGGAGGAGGAGCAACAGGAGATGCTAGATATACAGATATACGCGATGATAGAGTGAATTTCTATTTTGACTTAGGCAATAAAAAATCTAAAACCTTTATCGTAAAATTAAACGCTTCATACCTAGGAAAATACTACCTCCCTGGAACACAAGTAGAAGCAATGTATGATAATAATTATTACGCAAGGAATAAGGGTACTTGGATTGAAATAAAACAATGAAAGAACTTTTTAAACATATAATAAGAAAACACAGGTTTAAACTTGTTTGTATAAGCTTGTGTTTTATTCTTTGGTTTTTTTGTTTACCATCTACTCTTTTTGATGTGCCTACTGCTACGGTTGTAGAAAGCAAGACAGGTCATATGATTGGAGCAAGAATAGCAGACGATGGTCAATGGCGTTTTCCAAAAGTGGATAGCATACCTTATAGGTTTGAGCAATCTATTCTTCATTTTGAAGACGAATATTTTTATAGTCATCCAGGTTTTAATCCTATTTCAATTTCAAAAGCGTTGTGGGGAAACATAACCACTAATAAACGTCGTGGCGGTAGTACTCTAACACAGCAAGTTATTAGACTTTCACGTAAAAATAAAAAACGAAGTTATGGTGAAAAATTAATTGAAATTATTCAAGCTACACGACTTGAGGCTGGTTATTCTAAAAAAGAAATTTTAAATCTTTATGCAAGTTATGCTCCATTTGGTGGAAATGTAGTGGGCCTTGAAACAGCTTCATGGCGTTATTTTGGTATTCCTTCAGAACAACTAAGCTGGGGGCAATCTGCGGCACTAGCCGTACTACCCAATGCACCCTCCTTAATTTTTCCTGGTAAGAATGAGATTATCTTTAAACAGAAGCGTGATAGATTGCTTTTAAAGTTGTATCAAAAAGAAATAATAGATAAGACCACATACGAGTTAGCTATATTAGAGTCACTCCCTGGTAAACCATTTCCATTACCTGAGGTTGCTCCTCACTTTACTGAGAAGGTCAAGGAAAAACACAAAGGGCAACGCATAAAATCTACCATAAACTTTGCCTTACAGCAAAAAGTAAATAGAATTGCTAAAGAGCATCATTATGTGTTATCTCAAAATGAGATTAATAATCTATCTATACTTATTTTAGATGTAAGAACAAGAGAAGTAATTGCCTATGTCGGTAATGCACCTACAACTTCTATACACAATAATTATGTAGATATTATTGATAAGCCTAGAAGTACTGGTAGCATTCTAAAACCCTTTTTATATACTGCATTGTTAGACTCTGGTGAATTACTCCCAAACACACTAGTTGCAGACATTCCCACTACTGTTAATGGTTATAGCCCACAAAATTTTGATAAAGAATTTAATGGAGCTGTACCAGCAAGTACTGCTCTAGCACGTTCTTTAAATGTCCCTGCAGTACGTATGTTGCGGAAGTATGGATTAGAACGCTTTTATAATTCATTAAAAAAGCTGAGTCAAAAGTCTATAAACAAACCAGCAAATCATTATGGTCTATCATTAATTTTAGGTGGTGCCGAAAGTTCGCTTTGGGAAGTAACTGCTGCATATGCTGGCTTGGCTTCTACACTAAATTATTATACAAATTCTTCAAGTGAATATAGAGCTAATGAGTTTAGCAACCCCATTTTCAACTCAAAAGGAAAGTATGATTTTGGTGAAATAAAATCCCAACCTACTGTTTTTAATGCTGGAGCAATCTATAATGCTTTTGATGCAATGCGAGAAGTAAACAGACCACTAGGAGAAGAAAACTGGGACTTTTTTAGTGATGCACAGCCCATTGCATGGAAAACAGGAACTAGTTTTGGTTTCAAAGATGCTTGGGCGGTTGGAGTTACTCCAGAGTATGCTATTGGCGTTTGGGCAGGTAATGCGGATGGCGAAGGCAGACCTGGATTAACAGGAATACAAGCTGCAGCTCCAATACTTTTTAATATAGTAGATATCTTGCCTAGGAGCGAATGGTTCTCTATCCCTTATGATGAACTTGTTGAGTCTGAAATTTGCAAGCATAGTGGACATCTTGCTAGTGTGTATTGTGACGATGTTACTACAGAGTTTATTCCTAAAAACGGAATAAAAACAGTAGCATGCCAATACCACCAGCGTACATTTTTGGATGCAACAGAAACATATAGAGTAAATACTTCTTGTTATCCACTAGCTAATATGCAGCAAATAAATTGGTTCTCTTTACCACCAGTTATGGAATATTACTATGCACCTCTTCATCCTGAATACAAACCCCTACCCCCTTTTAAAAATGATTGTTTACAAGAAGGTGAACGTACTATGGATTTTATTTTTCCAAAGAAAAACGAAACTATACTCCTCGCTAAAAACTTTGAGGAAAATACTAACGAGGTCATTTTTAAACTCGCACACAGAGACCCTGAAACCAAGGTTTACTGGTATCTAGATGACACCTTTGTAGGCACTACAGAAACCTTTCATGAGTTAGCCATAGTTCCAAAGCTAGGTGAGTATGTTCTTAGTGCTACAGACCAAGAAGGAAATGAGGTTTCGCAAAAGATTGCGATTGATTATGCTTCTAAGTGACAATCAAATATGTATTTTAGAAGAATGAAAAATAGGTGTTTATATTTTCTCATTCTCCTTATTGGCTTTGGTTGCTCAAAAAGTAAAAACGAAACTCTTTTGCTTAATGGAAACGATTGGAAGTTTGCCGAATATAACGTCTTAATCCCCGAAGAAGTTCTACAATGGGAAACAGCTACAGTCCCAGGTAGTGTGCAGACAGATTTATTGAATTTAGGTAAAATCCCCGACCCTTTTTTGCTTAATAATGAAGATAGTATTCAATGGATTTCAAAAAGAGATTGGGTTTACAAAAAGGTGTTCTCTCTTTCTTCTGAAAAATTAAAAAAGAAACATCATATTTTAAAGTTTAAAGGACTAGATACTTATACTCAAGTCTACCTCAATGATAGTTTATTATTAGAGGCAGATAACGCTTTTAGAATTTGGGAAATTCCTATTTCAGGACTTCTTACTTCTGAAAACACGCTGCAACTAATTTTTAAATCTTCAGATAATTTTGAAAAGGAGAAAGCTTTAAGATTGCCATATCAATTACCCGATGCACCTCGTGTATTTACCCGCAAACCGCAATTTCAATACGGGTGGGATTGGGGGCCCACTATTAAAACAATGGGGGCTTGGCGGGATATTTCATTAATTTCATATGACGTAGCTAGACTTGATGATGTATACTTAGAAACCAAGGATATTTCAGAAAAAAAGGCTACAATTTTAGCACATATTGAGATTGAATCTGGAGAATATACCAATCAAATGGAAATAGAAATAGTGAATACTGTTTCTGGGAAATCAGTTACACAACCTGTAGAATTATATGGCGGCATAGGTTCTTATAAAGTTCCAATAGCTATTAACAACCCTAAACTTTGGTGGACACATAATCTTGGAGAACCTTATTTATATGATTTCAGTATTAGACTTAAAAAAGGAAGTACAATTATTGATGAAGTTTCAAAAAAAGTAGGGTTACGAACTATAAAATTAATTTCAGAAAAAGATAGTATTGGGGAAAGCTTTTATTTTAAACTGAACGGCAAACCTGTCTATATGAAAGGAGCTAATTACATACCACAAAATATATTTTTAAGCGAAGTAACCCCTTCGCAAAGAGAAAAATTACTCAATGATGTTGTAGAAGCCAATATGAACATGCTACGTGTTTGGGGTGGTGGTGTGTACGAAGATGACCTTTTTTACGATTTGTGTGACGAAAAAGGAATCTTGCTTTGGCAGGACTTTATGTTTGCTTGCGCAATGTATCCTGGTGATACGCACTTTCTAGATAATGTAAAACAGGAAGCGGTAGATAATGTAAAACGGCTTAGGCAACATCCTAGCATTGCATTATGGTGTGGTAATAACGAAAATAGTGAAGGCTGGCATCGTTGGGGCTGGCAGGAAGGTAAAACCGAAGAACAAAAGACAGAGATATGGAATAATTACCAGGAAGTATTTAACCAAATTCTACCTACTGTAGTAGATAGCTTATCTCCATCTATTTCATATTGGGAAAGTTCGCCAAAGTACGGTCGCGGAGACAAACGCTACAAATTTGAAGGTGACGCACACGACTGGTGGGTGTGGCATGATGGCTATCCTTTTGAGCATTATGAAGAAGAAGTAACTCGTTTTATGAGCGAGTTTGGTTTTCAAAGTTTTCCAAGTTATGAAGCCATACGCTATTTTACCCAGCAAGACAGTATTGATATTTCCAATAAAAGCTTTACCACACACCAAAAACACAATAGAGGGTTTCAATTGATAAAAGAATATATGGCTCGTGATTTCCCTGTACCTACTACTAGTGAGGATTATGTATATGTAAGTCAGTTAGTGCAAGCTTATGGAATCACAAAAGGTATTTTGGCACATCGACGCGCAAAACCTTACAATATGGGATCCTTATACTGGCAACTTAATGATTGCTGGCCTGTTGTTTCTTGGTCCAGTATTGATGGATTGGGCAATTGGAAAGCATTGCATTACAAAGCAAAAAAAGCATTTGAGGATAGAAAGATTATCGCTTGGGAAGAAGATGAAAGTTTAAAGGTTACGATTGTAGATGATTCTAACAATAGTAGTAAAGATTCGCTATACATTTCAATAAAAGATTTTGAAGGTAATCTAATAAAAAGACAGACAATTCATAATGCACAGACTAACATTCAAAAAAATGAAGTTGTTACTACAATGAAGTTGTCTGATTTTGAATTTGACCCTACTTACAGCTATGTAGAACTTGCTTTTGACAACGTTAAAACCCTTTATTATTTTGAAAAGCCTAAAGACTTAAAGTTATTAAAAGAAGACATAAAAATTTCGAACCCCTATATTGCGGAGAATGGCTGGAAGGTCACCATAACATCAAAATCGCTACAAAAAGATGTGTTTTTGTATAGTGATACATATGGACATTTTAGCGATAACTTTTTTGACTTATTACCAGGAGAGCTAAAAACTGTTTACTATTTTCCAAAGACAGAAAAACCAATAAACATTAAATTTAAAACTCTCAACAAACTAATTAACTAAAATCTTTTGAGTACACGCTATATTATTTTTTCAATCTTGATTTCTGTTTTGCTTAGCTGTACATCAGAAAAAGAAAAAAACGTTTCAAGAATAAGTATTATTCCCAAACCTCAACAACTAGAAAGTGGTGATGGAGTGTTCGAAATAACCACAAAAACAACTTTTTCTGCGCCTGAAGAATTTGAAGTTGCTACAAATTTTTTAAAGAGCTATCTGGTTAGTGGAGCAGGAATTGAATTAGAAAAAGCTTCAAAAAATGCAACAATTGTTTTTAAAAAAGACTCTTCAATTGTTTCTGAAGGGTATAGTCTTTCTGTTTCAAAAAAAGGAATAGAAATAAAGGCAAGCGATGCTAGCGGTGCATTTTATGCCGTACAATCATTACGACAGTTGTTACCTCCAGAGTTTGAGCAATTAAATTCATTACCAAAAAAATCAATACAAATACCAGCTGTAACAATCAAAGATAGCCCAACATTTAAATACCGAGGGATGCATCTTGATGTATCTCGCCATTTTTTTCCGAAAGAGTTTGTAAAGCAATACATTTCTTATCTATCCATGCTAAAAATGAACACCTTCCATTGGCACTTAACCGATGATCAAGGCTGGCGTATAGAAATCAAAAAATACCCCCGTTTAACAGAGCATGCAGCTTACAGGGATAGCACCTTGATTGGTCATTACAACGACACTCCTCAGCAATACAATAAGGAAAGGTATGGAGGTTTTTACTCTCAAGAAGATATTAAAGAAATTGTTGCCTATGCGACAAAACTTAATGTTACTATTATCCCAGAAATAGAAATGCCAGGACATGCCCAAGCAGCTGTAAGTGCCTATCCAGAATTAGGGTGTACAGGGGAACAAATTCCTGTAGCTAGTAAGTGTGGTGTTTTTAAAGATATATACTGCCCTAATCAAAAAACAATGGCGTTTCTTAAAGATGTACTCGCCGAAACTATGGGACTTTTTCCAAGTGAATATATACATATTGGTGGAGACGAAGCTCCCAAAATCCAATGGAAAAAATGTTCTCATTGCCAACAGCTTATAAAAAAACACAACTTAAAAGATGAAGCTGGATTACAGAGTTGGTTTATAACTGAAATTGAAACTTTTGTAAACAGTAAAGGAAAAAAAATTATTGGCTGGGACGAGATTTTGGAGGGTGGCTTGGCACCTAACGCTACTGTAATGTCATGGCGTGGAACCGAAGGGGCCGTTTCTGCTGCAAAACAAGGAAATGATGTTATACTAACCCCTACTTCTCATGCATATTTTGACTACTACCAAGATGATAATCCGGATGAACCACTAGCTATAGGAGGTTTTTTACCACTTAAAAAAGTATATAGTTTTAATCCTATTCCGCAAGAATTATCAAAAGAAGATGCAACTCATGTTTTAGGAGCTCAAGGAAACCTTTGGACCGAATATATACCTACAACAGACCAAGTAGAATATATGCTCTTTCCTAGGGTATTTGCGATGAGTGAAGTAGTCTGGAGTGGACCAACAAAAGATTTAGAAGAAGATTATCCTAAGTTTTTAGATAGAGTAGAATATTTTACCAAAAGACTTGAAACCCTCAATGTAAACTACGCAAACCATTTGTATGATTTAGAAAGTTTTGTTGATAAGAAAAACGATAG
>CAYGMB010000021.1:0-2021 GCA_964350765.1 uncultured Flavobacteriaceae bacterium | reverse complement strand
AAAAACACCTACTAAAGGAAAAGAAATAAGGTATTTCTTAAATAAACAAGACGAAAAAGTATACAATGCTCCTCTACCTATAAATAAAGATGCTACAATAAAGTCCCAAGTTTACGTCAAAAATAAACCAGCTGGTAGAGTTTTATACGATACTATTACCTATCATAAAGGTCTTAAAGCAAGCATTAAACTTAATGTTTCTCCTCATCCCGCCTACAGCGCTGGTGGTAAAGAAGCACTAATTAATGGTATTTTTGGAAGTAACAAACGTTATGGAGACAAAGAGTGGTTAGGGTTTTGGGGAGACGACTTGGAGATTACCATCACTTTTCCTAAGCCTACTAAAGTAACGAGTGTACAAACAAGGTTTTATAATGCTAATGGGCAATGGATTTATGCGCCAGCTTCAGCTGGATTATTTGCTTTGGATATGGAACATTCAAAAGCGTTGTCTGCTTCAGAAGATGAAAATATTATTGATGTTTCACTTCGGTTAATAGACCCAGAGTTTATAACTTCATTTGTATTAAAAGTTGAAAATTTTGGCATTATTCCAGAAGGTTTACAAGGAGCTGGTAATCCAGCTTGGACTTTTATAGATGAAATTGTGATAAAGTAAGTATGGTATTAGAAGTCTGTGCAAATGGTTATAAAAGTGCTAAAATTGCTCAAAATGCAGGAGTAAACCGTATTGAACTTTGCAAGAATTTGTCAATTGGAGGCGTAACACCAGACTATACCACCATTTTAAAAGTAAAAGAAAAACTAAGCATACCTACCCACGTATTAATTAGACCTCGAGGTGGAAATTTTTTGTACACAACTAAAGAAATTGACCAGATGTTAGAGGAGATCTTTTTTTGTAAAGAGCAAGGCTGTGAGGGAATTGTAAGTGGAGCACTTACTCAAGATAACGAATTGGATGTTACTACTACAAAAAAGCTTTTAGACGCTTCAAAAGGAATGGAGTTTACATTTCACCGTGCATTTGATGTTTGCACAAATCCAGCAGCTACTATTTATAATCTTATGCAAATGGGCGTAACAAGACTATTATCATCAGGGCAAAAAAACAAAGCGGTTGATGGCATAGATTATTTAACATCCTTACTAGAAGTTACAAAAGATGCATTACAAATCATGCCTGGTGGAGGGATAACTAGTAATAATATTTTATCATTCAAAAAAGCTGGTTTTAAAATGGTTCACTTTTCAGCAATTAAAAAAGAAAGTGATTCTAATATTATGTTTAATAGCGGCATTTCTGGTGTTTCAGATAGTGAAGAAATAAAGAAAATTAAAAATATCGTTGCCTCCTAACGAAGTGGGAATCCTTTTCCTGCCCACCACGGACGAACTTCAATTTCTAACCACCCCGCCTGTACCATTGGATCCATATTTGCCAAACTATCTGCCATTTGCAAAGTAGGTACATTATATATTGTTATACCTCTAACGTCTTGATTATCCCCAAAAGGTCCCGAAATATCTGCATACCCTTTTTCATACATCGCTCCTAGGTGTTCTAAGTGTAATGCCTGCAAGCTATCTGCCTCTTTTTTACTATCAGTTCTGTTAGCACCTCTCTTTAAAAAAGCAATGTAGTATTGTTGCATAATAATAGTATCTCCTGTTTCTTCATCTACATAATCAAAAGTTTGAAACCCATCTTCTTCTAATTGTCTTTTTAAACTAGCTACAGACTTTTTTTCATCTTCTGGACAAGGCTCCATAATATATTCACGGTGTATTTCGGGTTTACAAGCTATACTAAATATTAAGATTACTGTTACAAATAATAGCCTATTGAGTAACTTCTTTATGTCTAAGTTATTTCTATTTAATTTCATCTCTCCAGTTTTTATAAGGATTTATACTTAATTGTGAGTTGTAATAGTGTACCTCACCTGTTACTTCTTTTCCAAGCCAAGATGGTTTTTTGAAAATTTCTGTTTCATGGTTGAGCTCTATCTCTGCAATAATAAGACCTTCATTATCGCCATAAAACTCATCTACCTCAA
>CAYGMB010000020.1:6816-17377 GCA_964350765.1 uncultured Flavobacteriaceae bacterium | reverse complement strand
TTGTATCCTCTCTATCTTAAAAGATGGAGAAGCATATACAAGTGATATTCTAGACACTCTCAAAGACGCCAAAATGCTAGTAGTAGAAGGAACTATATATCCTCTACTCACACGCCTTAAAAATGCAGGATTACTTTCCTACAGATGGGAAGAGTCTACTAGCGGACCACCGCGTAAGTATTATGATCTTACCGAAACAGGAAGACTATTTTTAAAAGAATTAGACACTACTTGGAGCGAATTGCAACAAGCAGTTAATAGAGTAACAAGCGAAACAACTAAAAAATGAAAAAGACAGTAAATATTAACCTAGCAGGAACATTTTTCCATATAGACGAGGATGCCTACGGAAAATTACAACGCTACCTAGCTGCCATTAAAAAGTCATTGACTGAACCTCAAGGCAGCGACGAAATTATGCGTGACATAGAAACACGTATCTCCGAACTTTTCTCTGAGAAAGTAGAGAGCAACTCGCAAGTTATTTCTCTAAAAGAGTTGGACGAAGTAATTGCTGTAATGGGACAACCAGAAGACTATATGGTAGACGAAGAACTCTTTGACGATGCTCCAAAAAGCAACAACCAACAAAGAACATATAGCAGTACGAGTGCATCCCATAAGCAGCTATTTAGAGACATAGATAATAAATTTATATCTGGTGTTTCATCAGGATTAGGACATTATTTAGGCTTAGATGCGCTATGGGTTCGTTTATTATGGATTTTACTTACCTTCTTAACAAGTGGTACATTTATAATAGTGTACATACTGTTCTGGATATTAGTTCCGGCAGCGGTAAGTACAGCAGACAAACTTAAAATGACTGGAGAACCTGTAAATATCTCCAATATTGAAAAAAAGTTTAAAGAAGGATATGAAACAGTCGCAGACAAGGTAAAAAATGCAGACTATGACAAATACGGGCAGAAAGTAAAAAGCGGAGCATCTGGTTTTTTCGATACGCTTGGTAGTATCCTTCTTGTACTCTTAAAAATATTTGTCAAGTTTATAGGGATTATACTTATTATTACTTCACTAGCTACCCTAGTAGGTCTTATTATTGGTTTATTTACTTTTGGTTCAGTTGACTTCTGGGGTAATGGTGAAGTGCTAGATTATATTGGTGCATTTACAGATAGTATAGTACCAATATGGCTCGTTTCACTAAGTATTTTCTTTGCTATAGGTATTCCGTTTTTTGTGCTCTTTATTCTAGGCCTTAAAATGATGATTACTAACTTAAAGTCTATTGGGACAACAGCAAAAATTGTACTCTTTGTTACCTGGATAGCATCAATTGTTGCATTAGGAATCTTTGGTGTACGCATGGCTAATGAACAAGCATATGATGGTGATAGTATAGCGGAGACTACACTACCAGTAAGAACTGGTGACACTCTTAGAGTACGTATGAATGCTAATACCCAATATAGTACTAATGTGTATCGTCAAGGTGGACTTAAGTTTAAGTACAATGAAAATGATGAGAAAGTAATCTACTCTAATGACATTAGACTTGTTGTAAAATCTACCACAGATTCTGTTGCAAAACTCGTAGTAGAAAAACATGCAGAAGGAAATAGCTTTTTAGATGCTAGAGAGCGTGCAAAAGCAATAGACTATAATTTTATTATGGAAAATGGCACCTTAACATTAGATGGCTTTCATACCTCAGCTATAGAAAACAAATATCGCAATCAAGAAATACATTTAACCTTGTACATGCCAGTAGGTAGTATTATTTACGCAGATAAAAACACTTACTCTTTTCATAGAAATAGTTCTTGGTATGAAGATATTTTAGACAATGGTGACGAAGAACAATACCTGAGAATACTTAGGGACAAAACAGAATGTTTAGACTGCCCACCTTCTGAAGAAGACAATAGTTCTACTACAGATACATCTCAAAATTCAAGTACAACAACATCTGAAAGTTGGGAGCAACAAGTAATTGACGATATAAGTGATGATGATAGAAACGCGACACAAAGTAGTTCTTCAGAAGAAACACAAAATATTATAGTAGTAGATTCAACTAATAACAATAACTAAAAAAAATAAAAAAATGAAAACAATTAAATTTTTAGCACTTTCGGTAGTAGTACTATTGTTTACAAGTTGCAATTTTGATATAAATTTAGGTCAAGTTAACGGAAATGGGAATGTAGTAACACAAGATAGAATTGAAGGAGATTCCTTTGATGAAGTAAGAGGCTCTGCTGGACTAGATGTATTTTTAACTGAAGGTTCAGAAACTAAGGTAACTGTTGAAGCAGATGAAAACCTTCAAGAAATTATAGATACTAGAATTGAAGGCGGAAAATTAATTGTTACAACTACTGGAAACATTGGTAGATCTGTCGCAAAGAAAGTGTATGTTACTTACACTAGCTTAAAAAGTATTGAAGCCTCTAGTGGTGCAGATGTAATAGCTAATTCTATTATTAAATCTGAAACTCTAAATCTTGACGCCAGTAGTGGTTCTGACCTTGAAGTAGAGATTTTCTCTAAAGAAGTTTTTGCCGAAACTAGTAGTGGGGCAGATATTAAGGTTTCAGGTAAAGCTAGTTCTCTCAGGGCAGACGCTTCTAGTGGAAGTGATTTAAATGCAAAAGATCTTATAGTTGCAACATGTAATGCAGAAGCTTCTAGTGGAGCAGATATAACAGTAAATGTAAAAGATAAATTAACAGCAAGTGCATCGAGTGGTGGAGACATTAACTACTATGGGAATCCAAGTGCTGTAAACAATAAAAGTAGTCGCTCTGGCGGACTCAACAAAATGTAAGAGGCTATCTTGACTAACAACCAACCAAAACTAAAGCCCAGTATTTTAAAATACTGGGTTTTTTATAATATCACTTATGAAAACATTAAAAAATATTCTCTTTACTTCAATATTCATTGTATGTCTAAATTCCTATTGTCAAGTTGAAAAAAACGACCCACTTTATAAGACAATAATAGCAAAAGATAGTTTGCTCTTTTCTGAAGGATTTAATAAATGCAACATGATCCCTTTTGAAGAATTAATTGCTGATAACTTTGAGTTTTACCACGATAAAAGTGGCAGTACATTGTCTAAAAGAAAATTTATTTCAGATTTAAAAAATGGACTATGTAGTAATCCCGAGAACTATACTTCAAATAGACGATTAATAAAAAACTCTACAAAAATTTACCCATTGTACAATAATGAGTTGCTTTATGGAGCTATACAGAATGGCTCACATACTTTTTTTGAATCCAATAACAAACAACCCTTTTTAGAGAGGAGTACTGCAAAGTTTACTAGTCTCTGGTTAATTGAGAATGACACGTGGGTGCTAAAAAGAATACTAAGTTTTGACCACGTTTTACCAGAAAACAAATAAACACAATACTTCCTGTTATTTAAGAAACAGCTCTTTTTATAATTTACTTAACTATAAAAAATAGTGTAGATTGATATCTTCACTTTTGAAAGGAAGAGTATATAATTTCGACCTAGTTAAAAAATATAAAAATGAGAAAAATACCGTTTATAGCCGCATTTTTGGCTTTCACTATTGCTACAGGTTGCAATACCTCTAACAAATCTAATAAAGAAGCAGAAGCTATTGCTCAAAAAGAAATTACTCCTGTACAAGTTGAAACTAAAAATGGTTTAAAAAGAGCCTACTTTGCAAGTGGTTGTTTTTGGTGTGTAGAAGCAATTTATGAAAGTGTAAAAGGTGTAAAAGAAGTTATTTCTGGATATAGTGGTGGGCATACAGATAATCCAACCTACGAAGAAAGCAACACAGGTAGAACTGGCCACGCAGAAGCTAACGAGGTAATTTATGACCCTGAAATTGTGAGCTTTTCACAATTGGTAGATGTCTATTTTGGTTCTCAAAACATAACACAAGTTAATGGGCAAGGTCCAGACAGAGGTTCGCAATACCGTTCTATTATTTTTTACCAAAATGATGGAGAAAAGAGAATAATTGACAAAAAAATAGCAGAGATTGAAAAAGAAATTGGTAAAGGAAAAGTGGCAGCACAAGTACTACCATTTCAAAAATTTTGGGATGCAGAAGGTTATCATCAAGATTATGAAAAAAGAAATCCTAACAATCCATACATTCAAAATGTGTCAATCCCAAGGTTGAACAAGTTTAAAAAGAAATTTCCGGAGTTATTGAAAGAAAGCGCTGAGCATTAAAATTAGATATTATGTAATAAAAAATCCTAAGTACTTACTTAGGATTTTTTATTGCCTTTATATCAAATAATAAAGGATATAATTTTTCTCTTAACTCATAATACCCATCCCTATTTTCTATTAAATTAGGAAACACATCGTAAGGTGAGGCATCGTATTCATTCATATATTTAATAGTAAGGCCAGCACCAGTTAGCGCATTAATGACATCACTAAAACTATGGTTCCAACCATATTCTTTACTAGTTATTTTTGCATCATTATTAGCATATGTGCCCTCGTACTCATCATAAATTACTTCTTTTTGGTGATAGGCATATCTCATTGCAGGTGGCGTCACATTATAATCATACATCCAAGCAATAGGATGAAACTCTACAATATAAAAAACACCTCCTGGTTTTAGTTTTTCAGCAATCATTTGTGCCCAAGGCTTTAAATCTGGCAACCAACCTATTGTACCATAGCTTGTAAAAACAATATCAAATGTTTCAGATACGTACTTCGAAGTATCTAAGACATTACAACAAATAAAGTTAGCATCAAGTCCAAGTTCTGTATTCAACTTTTCGGCAAGTTCTATTGCTTTTTCTGAAATATCTACTCCTGTACATTTAGCTCCTATCCTACTCCAACTTAATGTGTCTTGACCAAAATGACATTGTAAATGTAATAGAGATTTACCTGCTACATCTCCTAATGCATTAAGTTCATAGGTATTAAGCGAACTTTTTCCTCTTTTAAATTCATCTAAAAAATAAAAATCGCTAGCAGCATGTATTGCTACTTTTTTATTCCAGGTTTCCTTATTTGTTTCAAATGCTTTGTTTAAGTCTAGCTCTTTCATTGTTTAAAAAATAATTGCATAAAAATAGAAAAATGACATGAGATAATTTTTTGTTTAAATTTTAAGATAAATTAATAAACAAAACTTTAATTTTATAGAATGATACATTATTCAATTCAAAAAATTGAAAAACTTGATAAGTTGTTTCGCATCAATCTTATTAATAGCTGTACAGGTTATAAGTCTGCAAATTTAATAGCAACAAAGTCTGGAGATGGAATAGAAAACGTAGCTGTTTTTAGTAGTGTAACTCATTTAGGAAGCAGCCCTCCACTCTTAAGCTTTATACTTAGACCGACAACTGTAGAAAGGAATACATTTTCAAACATAAAAAAAACAAAATTTTTTACTGTAAATCATATCACGCAAGATATCATTGAAGATGCTCATCATACATCTGCAAAATATCCTGGTACAATTTCAGAATTCGATAGAACAAACCTCTCTCCTGTTTACCTAGATGGGTTTTATGCTCCATATGTACAACAATCCTCAATAAAAATAGGGTGTTCTTTTGAGAACGAATACTTTATTAAAGAAAATAATTGTTTATTTATAATTGGTGCTATAGAGCATATTTATTTCGATGAGAAAATTCATAAAAAAGATGGTTTTCTAAACTTAGAAGAGGCTAAAACAGTAGCTGTAAATGGGCTGGACGGCTATGCTTTGCCAAAATTATTAAATAGATTAGAATATGCTAGACCTAAGGATTAATGGCTCATAAAAAACAAAACCTTCCAACCAAAATTTGTCCAGTTTGTAAACTGCCTTTCTCTTGGAGAAAAAAATGGGAACGAGATTGGGAAAACGTACTATATTGTAGTGAACGGTGTAAGAAAAACAAATAATAAATGAACAATCTAATTTGGTTTACAAATAACCTTCGTTTACGAGACAACGAGTCTCTAGTTAATGCTTGTAATACTTCTGGTAAAGTTATCGCGGTATATTTTTTTAACCCAGCGAACTTTGAAGAAACAAAATACGGGTTTAAAAAGACTGAAAAATATAGAGCTCAGTTTTTAATAGAATCTGTTAATAACCTGAGAGAGAATTTAGCCAAGCTTAATATTTCGTTATTAGTTTTTCATAAAAAACCAGAAGTTGCAATTAAAGACTTAGTTTCAAAATATAAAATCAATCAAATTTTTATTCAAAAAGAATGGACCCAAGAAGAGGTGCAAACTTTAAAAATTGTAAAGAAAAATATCCCTTCTGAAATAAGTATTATTGAAAGTTACGATCAATTTCTAATTCATCCAGAGGATATACCATTTGACGGTTTTAAAAAAATACCGAAGGTATTTACCGAATTTAGAAAAAAGTCTGAAAAATATGCCTCAATTAGAGAGCCTTTTGATATACCGAACCCCCTTTCTAGTGATAATTTAGTTGAGAATACAACTACTATTCCTACTTTACAAAATCTAGGGCTTAACGCTTTTGAGAAAGACTCACGATCTGCATTTCCATTTCAAGGTGGAGAAACAGAAGCATGGAAAAGACTTGACCACTATTTCTGGGGAACCCACCAACTACAAGATTATAAAAAAACACGAAATGGACTTGTTGGCATAAACTACAGTTCTAAGTTCTCTGCTTGGTTGGCAAATGGTTGTATTTCCGCAAAAAGCATTTATTGGGAGGTAAAAAAATTTGAAAAAGAAATAAAAAAAAATCAAGATACTTACTGGTTAATTTTTGAACTTTTTTGGAGAGATTTCTTTAAGTACATTTCTTTAAAACATGGCAATAGTATTTTTTATTTAGGAGGAATTCTGCAGAAAGAATATAATTGGAATAAAAGTCTAGATAAACTTGAACAATGGATTGACGGTTCAACTCAGTATGATTTCGTAAATGCCAACATGAGAGAAATAAAGTATACCGGTTGGATGAGTAATAGAGGGCGTCAAAATGTAGCGAGCTTTTGGGCTAAAGAACAGATGCAAGATTGGCGAATAGGTGCCGCATATTTTGAGAGTATGCTCATAGACTATGATGTGCACAGCAATTGGGGGAACTGGATGTACAATGCAGGTGTAGGCAATGATCCTAGGGATAGAAAATTTAATATAGAAAGGCAGGCAAATATGTATGACCCGAAATGCGAGTTTGTAAACCTTTGGTTATCTAAAAAATAATAAATGAAAATATTAAGACTTATTCTTGGCGACCAACTAAACCATAAACATTCATGGTTTGACGATCCAAATGATGATGTGCTATATTTTATGGCAGAAATGCAACAAGAAACAAATTATGTAAATCACCATATACAAAAAGTCGTTGCTTTTTTTGAGAGTATGCAAAACTTTGCCCAATGGCTTAAAGATAGAGACCATGAAGTAATTTATTACACACTTGATGCGAAAGAAAATAAACAAAACCTACCCGATAACATTTCAAATCTTATAGACGAGCATAAAATCGAAAAATTTGAATATCAACTTCCTGATGAATATAGGCTAGATAAGCAATTAGAAGATTTTTGCAAGCAACTTACAATTAATACTGAAGTTTTTGACACAGAACACTTTTTAACCAAAAGAGATGATGTTGCAACGTTCTTTAAAGGCAAAAAGCAAATGACCATGGAATATTTTTACCGTGATATGCGTAAAAAATATGACATCATGATGGTTGGTGATAACCAACCTGAAGGAGGAAAATGGAATTTTGATAAAAGCAACAGAAAAAAATGGAAGGAAGAGATAGAAATACCAAATGAGAGAGGATTTAGAAAAGACGTTTCAAAAACGGTAAAAAGGATAGAAGATGCTGGAGTAAAAACAATTGGTATAATAGACAAGTCAAATTTTAGTTGGCCAACCTCCAGAGAAGATTGTCTTTCGGTTTTAAATTATTTCTGTAAAAACTTATTAGTTCATTTTGGAGATTACCAAGATGCTATGCACACGGAGCAACAATTTTTATTTCATTCTAGATTGAGCTTTGCTATGAATAGTAAAATGCTTCACCCCCTAGAAGTAATTAATAGCGTGATTAATTATTGGAGAGAAAACAAAAATAATATTGATATCTCTCAAGTTGAAGGTTTTGTAAGACAAATACTAGGATGGAGAGAATACATGAGAGGAATTTACTGGAAAGAAATGCCTAAATACAAAAAACTTAACGAATTAGAAAACAAGAATAGTTTACCAAATTTTTTCTGGACAGGTGACACAAAAATGAATTGCCTACACCACTCTATAACCCAAAGCTTAGAACATTCTTACGCACACCATATACAAAGACTTATGATTACGGGTAATTTTGCTCTTTTAGCACAATGCGATCCAGATGAGGTAGATGCTTGGTATCTTGGTATTTACATAGATGCTATCGAGTGGGTAGAAATTACCAATACACGAGGGATGTCACAATTTGCAGATGGTGGTATTGTAGCAACAAAACCTTACGTATCAAGTGGTAGCTATATAAACAAAATGAGTAATTATTGTAAAGACTGTTACTATAAAGTATCTAAAAAAACTGAAGAAGATGCCTGTCCATTTAATAGCCTATATTGGAATTTTCTTGATGATAAGAAAGAGTTTTTTAAAGACAACCACCGCATGAATATGATGCTTAATTTACTAAACAAAAAGACAGCCAAAGACCTTTCTACATTAAAAGAACGAGCAGCCAAAATTATTGAAAACCCAGATGACTTCTAAAATAAAGATGATTTACACTTTTTAACTTTTTATAGTTAAAGACAGTTAAGAAAGATTTTTTTAATTAATTTTAATTTTACCTTTAGACTATAACCATAAAACCAAAAATTATGAGAAGTTTAATTTGGCTTATTGTAGTAGTACTTATTGTTGGTTGGCTAATTGGATATATTGGCTTTCCAGAAGCAGTAGGGAATCTAATTCACATTTTATTAGTACTAGCTGTTATAGCAATACTATACAGATTAGCAACCGGAAGAAAATTATAAACTAACCTTTAAAACCAAAAACCATGAAAAAAGTATTTTTAGTAGTATGCACAGTTATGTTCTTAGCAGCAAGTTTTACAAGCTGCAGAGAAAAATCTACAGGAGAAAAAGTTGAAGATGCAGTAGAAGATGTAGCAGATGATATAGAAGATGCAGTAGATTAAAAAATCTAACTTAAAGAATAAAAAGCCTGCAATTGCAGGCTTTTTTTATACATTATATCCTCTTGCTAAAATCCCTTTATACCTATCAGGGTTTCTCTTAATATAAGCAGCTACAAATGGACATAAGGGTGCTAACTTTAAGTTGTTTTCTACAACTATTTCAAGCACTCCACGAACTAAAGATGTACCAATCCTTTTTCCTTCTAAACTTGTAGGAACCTCGGTATGCGTTAGATAAATACTTTCCTTAGTACTTATATATTCAATAAAAGCTGTTTTGTTTTCAATTTGAGCCTCGTACCGTTTTTGATCTTTATTGTCTGTAATTTTCAAATCCATCTCTATTGCTTATGAGAACCATCACAAAAAGGAATAGTACCAGTTTTTCCACATCTACAAAAAGCAGTTGTTCTTTGTTTCTCTTCTATACTACCATCTGTATGTACAATCGTAGTACTCCCATGAACCATTAGAGGACCGTTTTCTAAAACCTCAACTTTTGTATTTTCAGTCTCTTTTTTCAAGGTATTATTTTCTTTTTCTTGCCCATTAATGTAGTAACGTAATGCTCCACTTGGGCAAGTATCAATAGTTGCCTTTAAAGCATTTGTCGTTGTGTTCTCAGGTTGCACCCAAGGTTTTTCAGTAGGTTTAAAAACTTCAGGAAGTCCATGTATACATTTTTTAGAATGAATACACAAATTAGGTTCCCATACTACTGTAACATCATCTAATTGATATTCTTTTGTCTTTGCCATACATAAAGTTACAAAAATTATACTATCACTCCTTTATTCATTATTTTTACTCAAGAATAAAGTTTAATAAATTTTTAGGTAGTTCTCAATTTATAAAAATTGCTTCTTAGTGATGTCTTTGAGTTAACCGTAAAATTTTTTTCAAAACCATCCAACATGAAAAAATTTACCCTTTTATTAGCAACCGTCCTTATTCTTTTTGGATGCAAAAATAATCCTGAGAAGCCCTCTGAAAACACTAGTAATCCCCAAGAAAAAAGTAAAGAACTCTCTACGGCTGAGGCCATAGCTTATAAAAATGGATTTGAAAAATGGAATGCTGTTGAAGAAATAAACTTCACATTTAATGTTGATAGACCCAATAGTCATAGTGAACGCTCATGGTCGTGGAAACCAAAAACCAATGACGTAACAATGATGACTGCAAATGATACTATATCCTACAACAGAGCAAAAATAGATAGTACCAATATGAAAGTTGATGCAGCTTTTATAAATGATAAATATTGGCTATTAGCTCCCTTTAATCTGGTTTGGGACAAAGGCACAAGCTTTATTGAAAAGGAAAATCAAATTTCCTTAATATCTAAAGATACCTTAAACCTTCTTACTATTACCTATGGAAATGAAGGCGGCTATACCCCT
>CAYGMB010000020.1:0-6806 GCA_964350765.1 uncultured Flavobacteriaceae bacterium | reverse complement strand
AATTTATAATCAAAGAATGGGTGTTTAGAAAAGGAAATGATAGTATACCTACTATGACCACCACTTGGGAAGATTATGAAACTTACAAGGGGTTAACTATTGCAAAAGTACATCAAGATAGCACCAAAAATTTTAAACTTCATTTTACAAATATTTCCGTAAAATAGTATGAATACTAACAAAGAATACGCTATACAACAGGATATCGAGGATCCAATAAAAGCATTTAGAAACGAATTTTTATTTCCTAAAGATGAATCTGGTACTAATCAGATTTATTTATGTGGTAATTCACTAGGCCTTCAACCTAAAAATACGGCTGCATTTATTCAACAAGAATTAAATGATTGGTCAAAATATGGAGTAGAAGGTCATACCGAAGCGCAACACCCATGGATGCCTTATCATGAGTTTTTAACCGAACAAATGGCAAGCATTGTTGGTGCAAAACCAAGTGAAGTGGTTATTATGAATACCTTAACCACTAACCTTCACTTAATGATGGTTTCTTTCTACCAGCCTACAAAAAATAAATATAAAATTGTTGTAGAAAGTGATGCATTTCCAAGTGATAAATATGCTGTAGAGAGCCAATTATCCTTTCATGGATATGATCCAAAAGAAGGACTTATACTCTGGAAACCTAGAGAAGGTGAAGAATTATGTCGCTTTGAAGATTTAGAGCACATCATGGAAACACAAGGTGATGAGATTGCACTCTTAATGATTGGAAGCACCAATTACTATAGTGGACAATCTTTTCCTTTAAAAAATATTACCCAATTGGGGCACAAGCACAATTGTATGGTTGGTTTTGATTTGGCGCATGGAGCAGGAAACATACAACCCAATTTACATGAAACAGGAGCAGTTCATGAGAGACATGCTAATAATACACAGCTTAAACGTTTTGCAGGTTGGTGGGGACATAATAAAGAAACTAGATTTAACATGCGTCATGAATTTGATGCATTAGCAGGTGCCGAAGGTTGGCAATTAAGTAACCCGCCTATTTTATCTATGGCAGCTATTAGAGCAAGTCTAGATGTTTTCCATAGAGCAGGTTTCGATAACTTAATTACAAAATCAAAAAAACTAACTGGATATTTAGAATTTTTATTAAATGAAATAAATAATCCAAATATTAATATAATTACACCTTCAAATCCGGAAGAACGTGGATGCCAACTAAGTATTCAAGTTAAAAATGCAAACAAAGAAGTTCATACAAGATTAACAAAAGCTGGAGTGATAAGCGATTGGAGAGAACCTGATGTAATTAGAGTAGCTCCAGCTCCACTATACAATAGCTTTGAAGATGTCTTTGAATTTGTAGAACGATTAAAAGGAGTGTTATAATATTTGAATCCTTAAGCACTATTTAAAAAATTAAGTGTTTAATTTTAAGAATAACGCGCAGAGCGCTTGAGGGTTTTTAAATTAACTATTGACTTAAATAGGTCTTGACTGCGCTCGACCAGATAAAATT
The DNA here is from genome assembly GCA_964350765.1 of uncultured Flavobacteriaceae bacterium. Taxonomy (GTDB): domain Bacteria; phylum Bacteroidota; class Bacteroidia; order Flavobacteriales; family Flavobacteriaceae; genus CAYGMB01. Next base: position 5,317 of record CAYGMB010000020.1, on the reverse strand, counting down.
GTGTTAGAAAAAAACAACAACATACTCATTATAGGTGCAGGACTTTGTGGAAGTTTGCTAGCATTACGTTTAGCGCAACGTGGTTATAATATAACTCTCATTGAAAAAAGACCAGACTTACGCAAAACCGTGCAAGATGCAGGGCGATCTATAAATTTAGCTTTAAGCGATAGAGGTCTTAGAGGATTACGTTTAGCAGGTGTTGAAGAAAAAGCAAAAGAGTTATGCATTCCTATGCTTGGTAGAATGATTCATGATACTAAAGGAAATACATTTTTGAGTAAATATAGCGGCAGAGAAGATGAATATATTAATTCAGTTTCGAGACCAGGTCTTAATATGCTATTGTTAGACGCTGCTGAAGCAATGCCAAACGTTACAATCCATTTTAACCTAGGATGTAAAACTGTAGACTTAGAAAACGCAACTGCTATTTTTAAAAATTACAGTACAAACAAAGAAGTTACCTATAGTGGTGACATACTTTTAGGCACAGATGGCGCTGGCTCTATGGTTCGCAAAAGCATGTTTTTGCATAAAAAATTTCTGTTTAGTTTTTCGCAAGAATGGCTCACACATGGCTACAAAGAAATAACTATTCCAGCTACAAAAGATGGTGGCTATAGAACAGATAAAGGAGCCCTACATATTTGGCCAAGAGGAGAGGACATGCTTATTGCATTACCTAATCTAGATGGCAGTTTTACAGTAACTCTCTTTTTACCTTACTCAAATAGTGATTATTGTTTTGATAATCTAACTACCCGAGAAATGGTAACCAAATATTTTACAAAAGAATATCCAGATGCTGTAGCACTAATGCCTAATCTTGTTGAAGAATTTTTTGAAAACCCAACAGGACCTCTAGGTACTATTAAATGTGCCCCTTGGCATAGCTACGGAAAAACACTTATTCTAGGAGATGCAGCACATGCAATAGTACCTTTTTATGGGCAAGGTATGAACGCCTCTTTTGAAGATGTGGTGGTATTTGATGAAATACTTGACAAATTTGAAGGCAAAGCAGATTGGGACACTATTTTTTCTGAATACGAAAATGCACGAAAAAAAGATACTGATGCCATAGCAAACCTAGCGGTGGACAATTTCCATGAAATGAAAGAACATACTGCAAGCCCTTTGTTTCAAGCAAAACGTAAACTGGAAACAGCTTTTGAGGCAGAGTTCCCAAATGAGTATTACAGTAAATATTCTTTGGTTACTTTTAATGAACATATTACATATTTTGAAGCGTTACAGAGAGGACGTGCTCAAGACAAAGCCATACTTAATTTAATAGCAGATGGTAAGTTACCAGACTCCATGGATTTAAAAGATAAACTAAAATTAGTAATAAAAGAAACTGAAGATATACTGCATGACGATGCCATTGCCTTTGGATAAATAATTAAATATGGAAAATAAGAGTAGATTAGTTGAAGGAAAAGCAACTCCAAGAGGTGCATACCCTCACGTAAAACGTGTTGGTGATTTTATATTTGTTAGTGGTACAAGTTCAAGGTTGCCGGATAATAGCTTTGCTGGTGTACATCAGGTAGACGAGATGGGAAGTATGCGTTTGGACATTAGAGAACAAACCAAAGCGGTTTTAGAAAACATACAAGATTATCTCGCTACGGAAGGTGCTACTATGGCAGATGTTGTAGATGTAACCACCTTTTTGGTAAACATGAATGATTTTGCTGGTTATAATGAAGTGTATGGTCAGTTTTTTAATAAAGAAACAGGTCCTGCAAGAACTACTGTTGCAGTACACCAATTACCACACCCTCACTTAGTAGTTGAGATTAAAGCAATGGCGTATAAGCCTATATAATTCATCATTTAAAGTAAATGACAACCAAAATTTGAGCGTAACAATGCATAAAAAATCCAATAATAATCTTAGTTGTTATATATTATACATTTTACTTTTTCTAGGCATTGCCATCGTAAATGCCCAAAATAAAATAGAAGTATTAGACACAAAACCCTTCTCAATTGGGAAAAGTGTTACAATACATTCTAACGTACTTAATGAAGATAGAGTTTTAAATATCTATTTGCCTAATGGATATGATACTTCAGAAAAAGAATACCCTGTAATTTATTTATTAGATGGATCTGCTGATGAAGACTTTATTCATGTATCAGGATTAGTACAATTTGGATCCTTTTCTTGGATAAATATGCTTCCTGAAACTATTGTAGTTGGTATAGCAAATGTCGATAGAAAAAGAGATTTTACTTTTCCTTCAGCAAATAAACTTGACCAAGAAGAATTTCCAACTTCAGGAGGTTCTAAAAAGTTTATTGAATTTATTGAAAATGAATTATTAGGGTTTATTAGTCAAAACTATAAAGTTTCAAAAGAGAAAACAATAATTGGACAGTATCTAGGTGGTCTATTGGCTTCAGAAATACTTCTAAAAAAACCTAGCTTGTTTGATAATTATATTATTGTGAGTCCAAGTGTATGGTGGGATGATACATCAATTTTAAAATGGGAAGTAAAAAAAGAACTAGCAACTAAAAAAATTTATGTAGCTGTTGGTGTAGAAGGGGCTGCCATGCAAACCGGAGCTACTAATTTATACTACAAAATTTTGGAAGCCTATAAAGACGACAAAACAGTTCTCTTTAATTTTCTAGAAGAACAAAACCATGGAGACGCATTGCATCTTGCACTCTATGATGCATTCAGTAAATTTTTTAAAGAATAAACCCTAGTACAAATGCAGGCAATAGTAAACTATATAAACGGTGAGTATTGTAACCCTAAGTCTAATGAGTGGTTAGATAACTATAATCCAAGTGAAGGATATATATATAGTAGGATTGCTAATAGCAATAAAAAAGATGTTGAGAATGCTTATGCCGCTGCAAAAAAAGCCTTCCCAGATTGGAGTAACAGTACTATAGAAGCTCGGAGTAAACTCCTTTTAAAAATTGCAGATCTTATTGAGGCTAATCTCGATAAATTAGCTGAGGCCGAGGCAAAAGACAATGGCAAACCTTTAAGTCTAGCAAAAGCGGTTGATATCCCAAGAGCGAGTGCCAACTTTCGATTTTTTGGAAATGCAATAACGCAATTCGCTAGTGAATCTCATGAAAGTGTTGGACTAAATACTATGAACTATACATTACGCCAACCTATTGGGGTAGTTGGGTGTATTTCGCCATGGAATTTACCATTGTATCTATTTACCTGGAAAATAGCACCCGCAATAGCCGCCGGGAATTGTGTTGTGGCAAAACCAAGTGAAGTCACTCCTATGACTGCATATTTATTAGGAGAAATCCTTACCGAAGCAGGTTTACCACCTGGAGTTCTTAACATAGTTCACGGTTCTGGTGCTAGTGCTGGGCAAGCTATTGTAGCACATCCAGACATTAAAGCTATATCTTTTACTGGAGGTACAACCACAGGTGCACATATTGCCAAAACTGCTGCTCCACTATTTAAAAAACTATCTTTAGAATTAGGAGGTAAAAACCCCAACCTCATCTTTGCCGATTGTGATTACGATAAAATGCTAGCTGTTACTGTAAAATCATCTTTTGCAAATCAAGGACAGATTTGTCTATGCGGAAGTAGGATTTTTGTTGAGCAGTCTATCTACGAACAATTTAAAAAGGACTTTATAAATAAAGTATCTAAGCTAAAAGTAGGTAATCCCTTTAAAGAAGATACTAGCATTGGAGCCTTAGTTTCTAAACCCCACTTAGAAAAAGTAAAAAGTTATATTAAACTTGCAGAAGAAGAAGGGGGTAAAATACTTTTTGGTGGTAAAGAAGTTACCGTAAAAGATTATGAAAACGGATATTATCTTCAACCTACCATAATTGAAGTTAAAGATGATAAATGTCGTGTAAACCAAGAAGAAATTTTTGGTCCTGTAGTAACAATAATGCCTTTTACTAACGAAACAGAGGCTTTGCACATGGCAAATGGAGTTAAATATGGACTTTCGGCAACACTTTGGACTAATAATCTTGACCGTACTATGCGACTAAGCAAACAACTAGAAGCAGGTATTGTTTGGGTAAATACTTGGCTCAATAGAGATTTACGCACTCCATTTGGCGGTGTAAAAGAAAGTGGTGTGGGTCGTGAAGGTGGATTTGAAGCTTTAAAGTTTTTTACCGAGCCTAAAAATGTTTGCATTAGTTATACTGAAGTGCAAAACAAATCTTAAAACTTTGGTAGTTTGACTTTATTTGATAGATTAGATAAGCTATTATTAATTATTTAAAAGATACCCAACTTAGTGGGCAATATGATGAATTTAAACCTTAAAAATAGAAATGCATTAATTTGCGGGAGTACAGCAGGAATAGGAAAAGCAGTTGCCTTAGAGCTTGCAAGTATGGGAGCAACCATAACTCTTGTTGCTAGAAATGAAGAAAAACTAAAAGAAACCTTACTAGAACTACCCTATCAAGATGGTCAAAAGCATAATTACATAGTTTCGGATTTTACAAAACCAGAAAAGCTAAAGAAAAAAGTAACAAAGGCTGCTTCAAAAAAAATATTTCATATACTATTAAATAATACAGGAGGACCTAAGGGAGGGCCTATATTTTCTGCAGATACTAGTGAGTTTACCAATGCTTTCTCACAACACTTAGAATGCAACCACATTTTAGTACAAGCGCTTGCTCCTGGAATGAAAAAAGCAGATTTTGGGCGTATTATTAATATAATTTCTACATCTGTAAAACAACCTATAGACGGGCTTGGTGTTAGTAACACCATAAGAGGTGCAGTTGCAAATTGGAGCAAAACGCTTGCAAATGAGTTAGGACAGTTTGGTATAACCGTAAATAACGTACTACCAGGTTTTACAGCAACAGACAGACTGGATGATATTGTGGCTAATGCTGCCAAAAAATTTGACAAAACACCTGAAGATGCAGCTGCATTTATGAGAAGTATTGTGCCCGCAAGACGTTTCGCACAACCTGGTGAAGTTGCGAATGCAGTTGCCTTTTTAGCAAGCGAGGCCGCAAGTTATATTAATGGTATTAATCTACCTGTAGATGGTGGAAGAACTAAAAGTTTGTAATTTTATTAAAATGCGTTAGGGATAGTAGCGGCATCCCCAGACGATGTGATAACATGTCTGGGATAAAGTGAATAGCCCGACCTGAGTATAACGAAGGAGACGCCCAAACCAATCAAATATGAAACGAAAACTTCGCATTAATGGTCATTCGCACCTACTTCCCTACCCTGAGGAAATTCCAAAATTTATGGAAGACAAAGGGATTTTTTGGGTAGACAAGGATAGAAAATTTATGCTTCAAAAAGATT
>CAYGMB010000019.1:3085-17384 GCA_964350765.1 uncultured Flavobacteriaceae bacterium | reverse complement strand
CCGAAGAGGAAACTAGAAAACAGTTTAGAGGACATTTTACCCTAAAAAGATAGATGATTATTATGAACATCAAAAAGACCTACGTCATCCTACTACTATTGATTTCTCAACTAGGGTTTTCACAGGATGGTATCCCCTTTTATTCAGATTATTTTGCTGACAATTTATATTTACTCCACCCATCTATGGCGGGGGCAGCATCACATAACCAGTTACGACTTACAGCAAGACAACAATGGTTTGATCAAAATGAAGCACCAAATTTACAAACGTTAAGTTTTAATGCACGGTTGGGAGAGAAAAGTGGAGTTGGAGCAATTGTTTTTAACGATCAAAATGGTTTTCATTCACAAGCAGGAGGTTACCTTACATATGCACATCATTTAATGTTTTCTAGGAGTGACGTAGATTTAAATCAATTATCTTTTGGTTTAAGTGCAGGTCTAATACAGTCAAGATTGGATGAGACACAGTTTGATCCTAATGATTTTGATCCAATTATTGCAGGAATTATACAGAGTACTTCATATTTTAATATTGACGTGGGAGTATCGTATAATTTTTTAGATTTTTCAGGTCATCTAACAGTTAAAAATTTAATTTTTCAGAATAGAAGCATTAATTCTTCAGATTTTGAAAACAATAATCAAAGAAGATATCTTGCTTCTTTTGCTTATGCGATAGGGAATTATGGTGCTACTTGGACGTATGAACCTTCTGTACTATTTCAGTTTCAAGAAAGAACTGGAGAGCAAACAGTAGATGTTAATTTTAAAGCCTATCGTGAAATGGATTTTGGTCAACTTTGGGGAGGAGTATCGTACCGAAGAAGTTTTGATGGAGCAGAATTTCTTGATGGTCAAGAAATAAAAGGACAAAAATTACAATATTACACTCCTGTTTTAGGTATAAACTATAAGAATTTTATGTTTGCTTACACTTATTCTTATCAAGCAGGTAATATACGATTTCAAAGTGGAGGATTTCATCAAATTACATTGGGTTATGATTTCCTAGGTGGAAGACCAGAACCGTATGATTGTAATTGTCCAGCTATAAATTAAAAAAAAGCCCCTCGAAAAGGGGCTTTTTTTAGTTCCAACTGTAATTTTTCCTCTCTGCTTGTTTTTTAAGTGCTTTTATCATGGCACTTTCTAGACCATTATTTTTTTCATCTTGTTTAGAGGCCAGATATGCTTTTCTTTTTTTATTTAACCTTGCAATTTCAGCTTGAATATCTTCCCTGTTTTTTCGGTTTTTAGCTATATACACTTTAAGTTGTGAATTTGTCTTTTCTTTTAATTCGTCGGGCAAGTCTTCTTTTTTTAGTTTATTATAATCAAAACCTTCTTCAGCTTCAGCATCTACTAAATCCCAAGAACTATTTTTATATAAGTGTGATCCTTTAGTAATAGTTCTACTTACCGCATTGGCTTTACTGTAATCTCCAGCATTTGCATCTTGTTTAGCTTGTATTTCCATTTTATTTTTTCCTCTTTTTCCATAAGGAATATATGTATTGTTAAGCTTGATGTTTAATTGCAGAATTAAGTCATCATAAGGAGAAGCAATATGTACGGTTTGTTGATTATGATTAATTGCCATATAATCTCCATAAGTAAGTAATGCTCCATCTTTCCAGTAAGAATCTATACCATGTTTGTAATCCCCACAAAAAATAGTATTTACAACAACTCCTTTTTCTTTAGCATTAAATGCAGCGTCTTTATAGTTTATAGCGCCTTGCGTGAATGGTTCATTTCCAGCAATAAAAATCATTTTTAAGTCATCATTATCATTTCCCCAATCTAATTGTTTAAGTGAGGTATTTATTACCGTACCACAGTATTCGCTTCCTCCATTTGTAGTTAATGAAAAAAGCTCTTTTGAAATATCATCTAAGTCTTCTGTAAAAGGAAGAATTTTTCTTAGATATCCTTCTTTTGCATTAAGGTTATCATTTCCATATTCATATAAAGCAATTTCTAAATTGGGTCTTTCGTTTTTGCATTTTGCATAAGAGAGTTCGTTTACAATTTCCCATAGTTGAGCTTTAGCTTGATCAATAAGGCCATCCATACTATTACTTGTGTCTAATAAGAGGGCAACTTTAATAAAATGCTTTTTAGCAATGGGTGCCTCTATAGGGTCATTATATGCTACTGCTTCTTTTTTGTTTTCTGCTTTGCAGGATAAAAATGTTATGCATATTAAGAGTAAAGTGATTTTAATTGTTTTCATAACGTACTATTTATTTGTTTCTAATTTTTTAATATCAATACTACCATTGGGTGACAATACGTAATACACAGGTTTTACTTCTGTTTTGGTGATAGGTTTTTCTTTTTGTTCTTTGGGTTTTGGAGTGTATTCTAAAACTATGTTCATTCCAATTTGTACTACTGGTTCTAAAATGGAAGGATTTAATACAATATCATAATCTTGATAGGTAATAGGTTGGTAATAGTAAGAGGTCTCTTTTTCTACTTTTGTGATTACTTTATTCTTTTTTAAAGCATCAAAAGAGATACTGTTATAGGCTTGATAGCTTTGATAAAAATCCTTAGGGAAAAAGCAGTATTTATTATCCGCCATTTTTTTATTGTAGTTTGCTAAATCGAAACCTAATGCTTTATAGTATTCCTTTTCTTCGTTAATTAGTGTAAGAAGTTCTTTTTGTAGTTCCTTATATATAGCTTTAATGTTATCTATAAAATAATCTACTTTAACAAGATTATAAATCTCATTAGAAGCGCAGGCGGTTAGTATAGCTTCGAAGGTTTTTGCATCTTTAAATCTAATATGGATGTTTTGCTGTAACTTAAATCCTTTTGGGACTTCATTGTATTTTGTGCTAAAGATTTTTTTCTGAACTTCAAATTCATAGACAGGAACAAATGAAATTACATCTACTACAATATCTTCTTCTTTAATGCCTTTGCCTAGAAGAGTTGCTCTTACATTATTTATACGGTCATTGATTAGTTTGTTTGCTTCTTCGGCAGTTGCACCAATTTGAGATACATTAAAGACAGCAGTATAGTTTGTTGCCTTTACATTTTTTAGTGCTTTTACATCAACTCTAATAATATTGTTTGTTTGTAAGGGTTTTGTTTGTTGTTGTACGTAGGGATTAAATACTTGTGCATTGCCGTAGGCACTTTTAGCAATATTTTGTCTAGAGATTAGTTCACTATTTTGATCGTAGTTTCCTTTATGCTGAGCATTTACTACTATTGAAATAGCTACAAAAAAATAAAGTATTGTAAATTGATTTTTCATATCAAATAAATTTTGGTGTAAACCTAGAATGAAGATTTTGTATAAAAAAAGCTTAATGAGTTGTAGCTCTCTATTACTTAGTAAACATGGCGTCTTAATGAGTGAAATGAGCTTTTTTAATAAGTTCAGGCTCTAATTCAAGGATTTGCTATTTTATTGTAACAGATAAAGTTTGTAGGTTTACTTAATAATCAAGATAGAAGTACTTTAATCAAAATATAGTAATAATGTTTTTTGTAAAATGAAATACCTTAAATTCATAGCATTCATTTTTTTACTAGTCTTTGCATGTACTGCTATTGCACAACAATCTCGTGCCGAAAAAGTTGCTTTTACAATAAGGGGAGAAGTTATAGAGGATGAGACAAATAAGCCTATTGCTAAGGTAAATGTTGAGATTGTTGGTGGTGAATATACAACAACCGATGACTTAGGAAGATTTTCTATTAAAGCAAAAGAAGGCGATCAAATTGTTATTAGTAGTGACGACTTTCAAACTGTTTACTACAATGTACTAGAAGATGATTACATAAAAATTAGAGTAGAAGGCCCAGAAAACGAAATTACCAAACTTAAAAAAGTTGCATCTAATAGAGACGCAAAAAGTGCTTTTACAAGTTATATTGATTCAGCAAAAACCACTCTCAAAAAAAACGCAACGAAGAGCATTGGGTATGTTACTACTGCTCTAGAAGTAGTTCCTAAAAAAGAAATTACTAATACCGAAAATAGTATAGCTTTTGAAACTCTAGGTGATATTAATTTGTTTTGGAAACAAAGTGACCTTGCTATAGGAAATTATAAAAGAAGTCTTTCTTTCTCTCCTAGAGTTGGTGTGCAAATCAAACTGGCAGATGCCTATAGGCAAAACAATAAGTATCAAGAAAGTATAGAACTATACAAATTACTCTTAAAAGAGCGTCTCTCAAACTATCAAAAAGTTATTGTTTTCGAAGGCCTTGGGGACAATTATAAACAAACCAATGTACCCGCAAAAAGTATTTTAAATTACCAAAAGGCCTTGGACATAGCAACCTCAAATAAGATAACTCCAAAGATTACAGATCTAAACTCTAAAATAGGGGAGACCTATGCCTTGGGAGGATCATTAGTAGAGGCCGAGGAGTACTTTGGTAATTCGCTTACATTATCTAAAAAAGAAAATAGAAAGCGCTCAGTTGAAGAGAAGAATAAAGTTGCAGATTTTTATAATCAAAAAAAGGATTACAATAAAGAGATTGAGTTGCGTTCCGAAGCTTTAGAAGAAATTAATTATTTAGATGATGAAGAAGAGGAACCATTAGATGTTAATAGTCCACTAACTCCTCAGCGTCAAAATTATAAAATAGCAAATGCATTTCTAGGACTTGAAAAGTATGACGAAGCTATCCCTTTTTTAGAGAAAAGTATTAATGAAGCTGAATCGAAATCAGATTTAGTTGTAGAAAAAGATGCAACTAGAAAGTTGTCTGAAGTATATAGAGATATTGGAGATTTTGATAAAGCAACCGAGAGTTATGAGCGTTACGTAGAAGTTATTGATGAGTTGTATGTAAAAAAAGAACAAGAAATTTCACAAGCTTCAAGGTTAAGTAGGGACATAGCCTTACAACAAAATAGAATTTCTAGTTTAGAAAGCGAGCGTGAGATAAACGAAAGTAGGTATAAACTTGCTTTTGAAAACCAAGAGCTTATTGAAAAAAATAATACCATACAAAAATGGATAATTGGTTCCCTTATTTTAATTGCACTTTTGCTTCTTGCAATGGCGTTTAACCAATATAAAGGAGTTAGGCAACAGAAATATGCTAATAATATTTTGGCGTTAAAGTCTTTACGTACCCAAATGAATCCTCATTTTATATTTAATGCTTTAAATTCTGTAAATAGTTTTATTGCACAAAGTGACGAACGTGCTGCCAATAAATATTTAAGTGAATTTTCACAGCTTATGCGTTCTGTTTTGGAAAATAGTGAAGAAGATTTTATTTCCTTAGAAAAAGAAATAGAACTACTAGAGCTATATGTAAAATTAGAACATTTTAGGTTTCAGGATAAATTTGAGTATACAATAGAAGTTGATAAAGAAATACCACTTAATGAATTTGTAATACCACCTATGCTATTACAACCTTACGTAGAGAATGCAGTTTGGCATGGCCTAAGATATAAAGAAGAGAAAGGATTGTTGGCTATTCATTTTAAAAAAATGGATATAGAAACGGTACAAATATCAATTATAGACAATGGTATAGGACGAGAAAAATCCAAAGCGCTTAAAACTGAAAATCAAAAAAAGCAGAAATCACAAGGAATGGGTAATATTAAAAAGCGAATTGCAATTTTAAATGAAATGTATAAAGACAAAGTTGATGTTACCGTGAGTGATGTTTTTGATTCTAAAGAAGGAACACAGGTTGTTTTAACAATTAAAAAAGACTAGCCTTATGAAGCTAAACTCAATCATTGTAGAAGACGAAGAAACTAGTAGAAATATTTTAAAGAATTACCTCTCAAAATACTGTCCTAATGTTACTTTACTTGGTGAAGCTGCTAATGTTGACGAAGCATTGGTGCTTATTAAAAAGCACGATTTAGATTTAGTTTTTCTTGATGTAGAGATGCCTTACGGAAACGCCTTTGATCTACTTGATAAAGTGAACGATAGACAATTTGAGACTGTTTTTGTGACAGCATATGATCACTATGCAATAGATGCTTTAAATGCTCATGCTTCTTATTATTTATTGAAACCAATTGATATTGATAAGTTAATTGATGCTGTTGCGTATGTTACTGATATTAAAGAGAAGGAAAATGCACTACAAAAATCTGTTTTAAAACCAGTATTAAATCATATTCAAGGTAAGATTACCATTCCGCAACAAAATGGTTTTGAAGTATTAGAGATTTCAGATATTCTCTATTGCCAAGCAGATGATAACTACACTAACATTTTTCTAAAAGATAAAAAAAAGCTCGTAAGTAAAACTTTAAAATATTTTGAGGAAGCGCTCTCAGAAAATGGATTTGCTCGAGTTCATAAATCATACCTTGTAAATGTAAACGCAATTGTCGAGTATAGAAAAGGAAAAGGAGGGAGTGTACTTTTATCTAACGGAAAAGAAGTAATGGTAAGTCCAAGCAAGAAGAAAGATTTGCTAGCTTTTTTTAATTAATTTTTGAACTATAATCTTCTAACAATAGCTCAAGTGTAGCTTTCGAGCTATTGGTATAAAATTCTAAGCTAACTTCTTCTGAAACTTTATTTAACAGCATATTTTTTTCTAGGATAGCCTTTGTTTGTTTCGCTACTGCAGCACCAGAGTCTATTATCATTACATTACTTGGTAACAATTGTTTTAATTGGGAAATAAGATAGGGGTAGTGACTACATCCTAAAACTAAATAGTCTACATTATTAGAAATCATTGGAGCAAGATATTTTTTCAATAATTGTATCATTTCTAGGCTATCCAGTTTACCTGCTTCAATTAATGGTACTAATCCTTCTCCAATCACTTCGATTACAGTACTGTTTTTTGCAAATTGTTGTGTAGTAGCATGAAAAAGTTTACTGCTTAACGTACCTTTTGTGGCAAGTATTCCTATGCTATTTGTCTTACTATTTAAAGCAGCTGGTTTAATTGCTGGTTCAATACCTATTATAGGAATAGTATATTTATTTCTTAGTACATCTATTGCATTTGTAGTTGCTGTATTACAAGCTACTACAATAATCTTACAGCCCATTTGTATAAGAAAATCTGTGTTCTTAACACTTAGTTCAATAATTTCGTCTTCAGTTTTATTTCCGTAAGGAGCATTTTTACTATCTGCTAGATAGATAGTATTTTCCTTTGGTAAAAGATGGTGTATGTCTTTCCATATGGAAGAACCACCAACACCAGAGTCGAATATTCCAATAGGACTAGAGGTATTCATATAGTAAAAGTAGGAATTATTTTAAAGATTAAAGGCTCGCAAAAAGCGAGCCTTTAAAAGAATTTTAAATTGAAGTTTTCTTCTTAAATTCCTAATTCTTTCTTAACGTCTCCGATAAGATCTTTACCATCTGCTAGGATTAACCCACTACCAGTAGTAGAATCCATTACATATTGAAAACCTTGTGCTCTAGCTACTTTTTGTATAGCTTGACGAGCTTTCTCTAATACTGGCTTAAGGATATCTACTTCCTTCTTTTGTAAGTCTTGTAGCGCCTGTTGTCTGTAAGCTTGAATGTTTTGTTGCATTCCTTGTACTTCTTGTACACGCTTAGTATTTTCTTCTTCAGTTTTAGACTCAGCTTCAGCTTCATATTGCTTAATCTTAGTGTCTAATTCCTTAGCCATTGCTTTAATCTCTGTATCGTAAGTTTTCTGGATTTTTTCAAGTTGACTTTGCGCATTCTTCATCTCTGGCATAGCTTCAACTAGCGCTTGAGTATCTATATGAGCAATTTTTGATTGCGCATTAGAAACTGTTGTAGCTCCTACAAACATCACGATGGCTACGAATAATAATTTGAACTTTTTCATTGTAAGTGTATTAAATTTAAGTGTTATTTATTAAATGTTTAATTTTATTAGTTATTTCCTCCCTCTTCCTCTTCTTCGTTTTCTCCTTCTCCAGATGGTGGTCCTTCACCATTTCTTTCTTCTTGTTTTTTCTTTCTTGCTTCAAGGATAGAGTCTTGTCTTCTTTTTCTTTCTTCTAAAAGTCTTTGTCTTCTAGCTTCAAATTCTGCTTTTTTAGCTGCTTTGATAGAGTCTCTAACTCTAGCACGTTCTGCCATTAAAGCCTCGCGAGCATTCTTTTTATCTTCAACAGCTTTTTCTCTTTCTTCTTTTTTGGCTTCAATAGCCTCTTCTCTTGCAGTTACTTCTTTGTCTTCTTCTAGAGATAGGGCATCTCTAGCTTCAATTTCACGTTTTTCTTTTCTGCTGGTTGCTTCTTGTCTCTTTGCGGCTCTATTAATACTTCTTAAAACTTGATCACTAATATCGTTTCTTTCTGCAGCAAAAAGCATTGTTATTCCATCATCTGCTCTGTCAAAAATGAAATCATATTTTTTGTTTTCAGCAATTTCTTGGACAATATTAAAAACTTGATCTTGTATAGGTTGTACTAACTGCCTTCTTTGAATAAAAAGGTCTCCATTAGGCCCAAATCTATCTTGCTGATATTTTAATAAGGCGTCTTCTTCTATTTTTATTTCTTCCTCGCGCTCTTCAATTAACTCTTTTGTAAGTAAAACTCTTTCATTACTTAGATTAAGTTTCATTTGGTCAATTGCCTTGCTTTTTCTCTCAATATCTTGTTTCCAGCGTTGTACCTTACCTTCTAATTGGGTAGAGGCTTCTTTATATTCCGGAACATTCTCTAAGATATATTCCATGTCTATATATCCTATACGAACTCCTCTTTGTGCTTGTGTAATCAATACGAAGCTAAAGAAAGTAAGAGTGAAAAAAAGTAACTTTTTAGTTTTCATAATTAATGGTTGTGTTTTAAGAAAATATCGTGCCAAATTTAAAATTGTTGTCCTATAATAAAATGTGTTTCCCAGCCATTTGGTCCTACACCACCTAATATTGGGTCAAATCCGTACCCAAAATCTATGCCTAATAATCCAAATGCTGGCATAAATATACGAATTCCTGCTCCAGCTGACCTATTTACGCTAAAAGGATTATAGTTGTTAAATCCATCATAGGATCCTCCACCTTCTGCAAAACCTAGAACGTAAATTGAAGCCAATTGTTTTAATGTAACTGGATATCTTAATTCTAACGAAAATTTATTGTAAATGGTATTTCCATCTACATTAGATAATGATTGGTTAGGATAACCTCTTAATTGGACAACTTCTCTACCGTCAAGACTAAAAGCTCCAAGCCCATCACCACCAACAAAAAATCTTTCAAAAGGAGGTACTCCTCGATCTGGGTTGTAAGCTCCTAAGAAACCAAATTCTGTATTAGTTCTTAGTACTAGTTTATCAACTAATCTGGTATACCAAGTTCCTTTAAATTTAATTTTATAGTATTCTAAAAACTTAAAACGCTCTTGGTCGATCTTACTTTGGTCTGGATTCCCGTCAAAATCTTGAAAATTTGGATCATTGCCTAACTCATCATAATTTACATCATTAAATAGAGAGTATGGAGGTGTTAACTTTGCAGATAGACTAAACTCAGACCCAGCAAGTGGATAAATTGGATTAACGGTTGTGTTATTTCTACTCAGTCCAATTGTATAAGCAATGTTGTTTGAAAAACCATCACCAAATGTAAATAGCCCTGTGTTATAATTTTGTAAGTTATAGTGTTGATAACTTATAGCTTGTGACAAAACAAAGAAGTCATCTGGCCATTTTAATTTTTGTGCTAAACCTATAGAGCCTCCGGTGATTAAGAACCTGCGGTCTCTATCTACGTCTCTATTTCTAAAATCGAAGAAATATTGTACTGTATGAGATAATGAAGCACTAAATTGAACAGGTTTTTTACCTCCTAACCAAGGCTCTACTAAAGATAAACTAAAAGTTTGGTAAAAACTACTTCCTTGTGCTCTCAAAGATAGTTTTTGACCATCACCCATAGGGATTGGTTTGTAGGCTTCTTTATTAAATATATTTCGTAATGAAAAATTGTTGAATGATAGTCCTAGAGTACCTACAAAACCTCCACCGCCATAACCACCTTGTAATTCTATTTGGCTTGCTCCTTTTTCTACTACTGAATATTCTAAGTCTAGTGTTCCGTTGTTTGGATCAACATTTTTAAACTCTGGAGTTAATTGTTCTGGATCAAAAAAGCCTAACTGTCCAAGCTCTCTAATAGTTCTTACTACATTACGTTTACTATATTTTTGACCAGGACGTGTTCTTAACTCTCTGTAAATTACATGATCATTTGTTCTGTCGTTACCAACTACAGTAATATGATCGAAGTAAGCTAGTTTACCTTCTATAATCCTAATTTCAAAGTCTATTGTGTCTTTTCTTACAGCAACCTCTACTGGATTTATTCTAGAAAATAAGTAACCAGAGTTTTGATATAAGTTGGTAAGGTCGTTAGCTTCTGGGTCTGTAATGTCTTCAATTCTCTCTTGGAGCAATACGCCATTATAGGTTTCTCCTTTTTTAATACCTAGTTGTTGCCTTAATTCGCTGTCTGTAAATACACTATTTCCTATAAAGCGAATATTACCAAAGTAATACTTTTGTCCTTCTTCTACATCAAGCTCTAGAGCAATATTTTTTTCGTCTTTAATAATAAGAGTATCGTTTGTAATTCTGGCATCTCGATATCCTCTAGTTTTGTATTTGTCTATTATGGAAACCTTGTCTTCTTCGTAAGATTCTTCAGAATATTTAGAACGTTTAAAAATTCTAATGAAGTTTTTACGCTTTACATTTTTCATTGCTTTTCGAAGCTTACCATCACTTAGTGCTTCATTTCCATTAAAATTTATTGAAGATACTTTTACTCGGTCTTTGTTATCGAGAATTATCTTCATATCCTGCCCAGCTTCTACTCCTAAAGAATCTATGTAAGGTTTTGTACTAATTACAACTTGGGTGTTTAAGAAGCCATTTTTCTTATACTTATTTGTAATATAGTTTTTTGTAGTGGTAATTAGGTTTTTTGTGATTTTAACTCCAGGCTTTAAGTTATTGTCATTAATAACTTCTTTTATTTTACCTTTTCTAATCCCTTCTATGGTAACTTCGTGAAGTTTTGGTAGTTCTACGATATATAGTTCTAGGTCAACATTGTCACCTTCAATGTTGGTAACATAAAAAGCAATATCACTAAATAGGTTTTGTTCCCATAATTTTTTTGTGACGCTACTTAGCTTTTCTCCAGGTATAAAAATTCTATCTCCTTTTTTTAGTCCTGTAAAAGCGATTACAGTTTGTTCATTAAAGCTTTGATTTCCTGTAACTTTAATTTCATTTATAGTATATTTTCTTCCGGAGTCTAACTCTTTTTGCTGAGCAGAAATAGTAAAAATTGAAAATATTCCTATGAGGAATATGCTATATAATTTCTTGTAAGTAAGCAATATTGTATTACTATTTAAGTTGTTCACTTGTCTTTCCAAATCTTCGTTCTCTGTTTTGATAATTTAATATTGCTTCAAAAAGATGATTTTTTGTAAAATCTGGCCATAACGTTTCTGTAAAATAAAGCTCTGCATATGCAATCTGCCATAATAAAAAATTACTTATTCTTTGCTCTCCACTCGTTCTAATTAACAAATCCACATCGGGTAATGTATTAGTATACAGGTGATTATTAATTAATACTTCGTCTATGTCTGGCGGCGAAATTAGGTTATTTTTAACTTTGTCGCTAATCTCACGTATAGTTTTTACAATTTCTTCTCTCGAACCATAACTTAATGCTAGTGTTAGAGTCATTCTTTTATGACTTTTTGTTTCCTCTATAACATGCAAAAGCTCTCCTTTTGCTTTTTTAGGAATCATGTCTATACTTCCAATAGCGTTAAGTTTAATATCATTATCTTTTAATGTTTTAATTTCCTTTTTTAAAGAAGAGACTAATAATTTCATTAATAGTTCTACTTCAAGTTTAGGTCTATTCCAGTTTTCTGTAGAGAAAGCATAAAGGGTGAGAAATGGAATGTTTAATTCTGCACAAGCTTCTACAACTTCTCTTACAGCTTTGGTTCCATTTTCGTGACCCATAGACCTAAAGAGCCCTTGTTTTTTGGCCCAACGTCCATTACCATCCATAATCACCGCAAGGTGTTGTGGTAATTTTTGTATGTCTATCTGGTCACGTAAATTCATTTCATCCACTTCTAGAATTAAGATAAAATAGTATCACAATAGCACCAAATTGTACTAAAGACTGTTTTAAAAATTAAAAATTACAATAACATGGTCTTCTTCCAAAAGTAAATGTAAATGTTACTCCTGTGAAGACATACCAGTCATCACTATTAATGTTTCCAAACTTTAAATCTCTTCTACTTTCAAGACTTCCTGTTGGATTACTCCCGTCTAGGTTATCTGTAAAAGTATATCTCACTCCGAGTTCAAAAGCTAAAACATTACTTGTCCCAATCGATGTTTTATAACCTACAACCATTGGTATTGCAACATCTCCAGCTTTATCATATTCTGTAATTACATCATCTTCGTCTTTAAATAGAGCATTATATCTAAAATAGGTCAAACCTGTATAAAGATAAGGTGTTGAAGCCGGCTCTCCATCATACATACTAAACTCCCAAAAAGTATATTCTAAACCAATAGAAAGCTCTGTAATAGTATTATTAAAGCTATATCCTCGTTCTTTTCTTCTTGGCTCATTGGACTCTGCATCATCTCCTACAATATCCAGAATTAACAAAGTGGCTCTAAAGGAATGTCTTGGACTTCTATTCCATTTAAATATACCTCCAAATCCAATATTTTTTGGAGCTATATAGTTTGTTTTTCCAATATCCCCAATATAATTAGAAGCACCTACAATACCTCCTATTTCATAGGTTTGCGAATGTACTAAAAACGTGCTTGTTATAATAAAAAAAACGGCTAATAAATACCTCATATAACTTAAAGTTTGCAAATATAGTAATAAACTTCGCTCTACATAATCTTAAGCGAAATAGTCTAAGTTGATTAACAAATTTTAGTGGTTTTTATTGCCTAATTTCGTTTGTCTTCCCCCCATAATAGTTTTTTACGTAAAGTCTTAATGAAACTATCTTCAGGTAATTGAACAAGTTTAATGGTAAAGTCTGCTTTTTTAATAATAATTGTAGTTTCATTTTTAAGAGTTGCAATGCGGGAATCTAATGAAACTAAAAAAGATTCTCCACGGCCACTTACTTTGAGAGAAATTGTGCTGCTGTCTGGTAATACTAAAGGTCTTGCGGTTAAATTATGCGGTGCTATTGGAGTGATTACTACACTATTGGTGCTTGGATCTATTACAGGGCCTCCACAACTTAAAGAATACCCAGTTGAGCCAGTAGGAGTAGCAACAATAAGGCCATCTGACCAATAAGAGTTTAGATATTTATCATTAACCAAAGTCTCAACTTTAATCATAGAAGTTGTATTTTTTCTGTTTACAGCTACTTCGTTTAAAGCAAAATTTAGGTTATTAATTTCAGCACTCTCTGGTAAAGTGTTTATAGTGAGTAAGGCTCTTTCTGAAATCCGATAGTTACCCTTTAAAATAAGATTAATACTCTCTGTAATTTTTTCTTTTTGAATAGTTGACAAAAAACCTAGCCTTCCTGTATTGATGCCAACTATAGGAATATTGAAGCCGCCTACATAAGTTACAGACTTTAAAATTGTGCCGTCACCACCTATGCTAAAAAATAAATCATAGGTAGCATCTAGTTTTTTGAAGGTTTCAAACCCAGAGAAGTTTTTTGTGATATCCTGATGCTTGTTTATAATTGAAAGAAAATTCTCTTCAATTACAATTTCTACATCTTCTTTTTGAAGGGCATCTAATATTAACTGAATATATTTTTCAGAATTTTTATGATAAAATTGACCGTAGATACCTATTTTCATTACTACATATTTAAGTATTTGTCCAAGTAATTAGACCTTTTACGTAAATCATCTACAAATAAGTCTTCTTCATGACTAGATACTACATTGTAACTATATCTTCTAAAGGTTTGTACAATAGCATTCATACCGGCGTGACCAATTTTAATAGTAGCTTGCATTATATCATTCTCTAATTTTGAAATAAAAACACCTAGTATTTTAGTGTCATTACTTTCAATAATCTGGCATATTTCACTAAAGGAGTAATCGTGTATTCCTTTTTCAACAATTATAATCCCACCGGCTTCACTTAAGAAAGGAGTGTCGTTAAAAAGATTCATAACATCTCCAAGCTCATAGTAGCCTATGTACTTATTTTTTTCTCCAAGCACGGGCATAATATTCGAGTTGTTTTGAGCAAAAGCTTCTGGATGAAATCCTAGGAATATTAATATTATGATA
>CAYGMB010000019.1:0-3075 GCA_964350765.1 uncultured Flavobacteriaceae bacterium | reverse complement strand
TCTAACCAATTAGTAGTATGTCTAACAAAAAAAGGCTCAAGTGAATATTGGTAATCCTGAAGTGTATTCTCTCCTTCAAAGCAATACGCGTCTGTTTCATTAATGCAACCTACATAAACCCCGTCTTTTTCAACTGGAACATGAGAATATGTAAGTTGATTAAAAACAACCTGTACTTCTTTTATCGAAGCATTAATCTTAAAAGGAGTGATGTCGTTTATTATATAATCTAGTAAATTCAAAAATTAAAATTTTTATGCAAATTACTCAAAATATAGCTTTTTAAGCATTACTAACCTTTGTATTTTTGTTAATGTAAGTTAAAAGAAAACTTAAATTAAAAAAGACGTGCTCTTGCAGAAATAAATAATGACAAAATTAAGTGTAAACATAAATAAAATAGCAACCCTTCGTAATGCTAGAGGAGGAAATATGCCCAATGTAGTTCAAGTAGCAAAGGATGTTCAAAAATTTGGTGCTCAAGGAGTGACTATACACCCTCGACCTGATGAGCGTCATATAAAATACCAAGATGCATACGATTTAAAAGAAATTGTAACAACAGAATATAATATTGAGGGTAATCCAAATCCAAAATTTCTTGAAATGGTTTTAAAAATTAAACCTACTCAAGTTACATTAGTACCAGATGCGGTAGATGCTATTACCTCTAATGCTGGATGGGATACCGTAACCCACAAAAGTTTTCTTTCTGAAATAATTTCAGAATGTAAAAAAAACAACATTCGCACTTCAATATTTGTTGATCCTACAACCAAAATGATTGAAGGCGCAGTTGCAACAGGAACAGATAGAATAGAATTGTACACAGAAGAATTTGCATCACAATACTCACTTGGAAATAAAAAAGCTATCGAGCCTTATACCAAATGCGCTATTCTAGCCCATGAACTTGGACTTGGTATTAATGCGGGGCATGATCTTTCTTTAAAAAATATTCGGTTTTTCAAAGAGAATATTCCTAACTTATTAGAAGTGTCTATTGGACACGCTCTTATCTGTGAAGCGATTTATCAAGGACTAGAATCTGTAATTAATCAATACCTTAAAAAATTACAATAATATGGTACTGCATTCTCAAGTATTAGGGGAGGGGACTCCATTTATAATTCTTCATGGGTTTTTAGGTATGGGAGATAACTGGAAAACTCTAGGGAATAGATTTTCAGAATTAGGATATCAAATACACCTTGTAGACCAACGTAATCATGGTAGAAGTTTTCATAATGAAAACTTTAGTTATGCTATTATGGCGCAAGACCTAGATAACTACATAAATCATCATAATCTTAAAAATGTTATCCTCCTGGGGCATTCAATGGGAGGGAAAACAGCAATGGAGTTTGCTACTACTTTTAAAGATGAAGTAAGTAAATTAATTGTAGCAGATATTGCTCCAAAGCAGTACCCATCACACCATCAAGATATTTTAAAAGCCTTACAAAGCTTAAACTTTTCTGAAATTAAATCTCGTGGAGCAGCAGATAAAGTCCTTTCGCAATATATTAAGGAGGTAGGTACTCGTCAATTTTTGCTAAAAAATTTGTACTGGGTAGAAAAAGGTAAACTAGGATTGCGTATTAATTTAAAAGTGCTTTCAAAAAAAATAGACGAAATAGGTAAGGCACTTGCAGTAAATAAAGTGTATAATGGAGAAACTTTATTTGTGAAGGGTGATAGGTCTGGATACATTGAAGATATGGATGAAATATTAATACACAAACACTTTCCTAATTCAAAAATTATAACAGTATCCAATGCTGGACATTGGCTTCACGCAGAAAATCCTGACGAATTTTACCAAATTGTTACTAATTTTTTATAGTATTGCAATATCAATTTTATTATGTATGCATAATAAATTATGAGAAATCACTAACTTTATAGTGAATATTTTATCAAAAAAATAAAATCGAACCTTTAATTTAATCAAATTATTATGAAGAAAATTCTATTATTTGCTGTCCTAACTATGGCTACGGCAATAATGTATGCAGGAGGATACCGTGTAAGTTTACAGGGTAATAAATCCTTAGCTATGGGACATACCGGAGTAGGTGTGGTAAGCAGCGAATCGTTGTTTTTTAATCCTGCTGGTATGGTACTGTCAGGAGATAAGTTTAGTGTTTCAATTGGTGGCTTTGGAGTTTTCTCTAACGTAGCATATCAAAATGAGACTACTGGTGCTTCTGCAAGAACAGATAGTCCTGTAGGAACACCAGTTTATGCATATATTTCTTACAAAGCTACAGATTGGCTTGCATTAGGTCTAGGAGTATACACACCTTATGGAAGTACAGTAGAGTATGAAGATGACTGGGCTGGATCACATTTGGTTAATAATATAGACTTACAAGCTATTTTTATTCAGCCAACTGTTTCAATAAAGTTGCATGATTATTTTAGCATAGGAGGGGGACCTATTTTTGTAAGTGGTTCAGTAAACTTCAATAGAAACCTTTCTAGAACATTAACAGATATTGATGGTAATAGATCTGAAGTAACTATAGATTCGGATGGTGTAACAGCAACAGGTTGGACAGCTGGTTTAATGTTTTCTCCTTCTGAAAAGTTAAACATTGGGTTTAATTACCGAAGCGAAATTATCCTTGAGGCAGAAGAAGGAACCGCTGTTTTCGAAAACATTCCTAATTCTCCTTTAACTCCTTTTGCTGATACAAATATCGCGGCAGAGTTACCACTACCTGCAGAACTTACGGTAGGATTATCTTATAAATTTTGTGACAAGTGGATGTTTAACTTCGACTTTAATAGAGCATTTTGGGATGTATATGAATCACTAGATATTGATTTTGAAGACCCAAACATTCCAGATTCTTTTAATGCTAGAAATTATAAAAATTCATCTACTTATAGATTTGGTTTACAGTATGAAGCAACAGAGATGTTTACATTAAGAGCTGGATATTACTTTGATGAGTCTCCAGTAAGAGATGGTTTTTTTGCTCCAGAACCACCTAGAAATGATAGCAACGGATATACAGCAGGTCTTACTTTTAATGTAAGTGATCGTTTCCAGATAGATGCTTCTTT